>JANNMM010000371.1:0-8301 GCA_031397915.1 Rhodoferax sp.
GATGACGCTCACCACCGAGCGACCGGTGTCACCCGCCGTCGCATACAACCAGTTTCTTGCCACTTTGCGCCTGCAGGGCTTCACTGTGGTCGAGGTCAGTGGGCTGGACAAGGTGGTCCCCGAGGCCGACGCCAAGCTGCAGGGTGGCGGCGTTGCCGTGGGCGCCGTGCCAGGTGGCGCGCCGGGCAACCAGATCGTCACGCAGATCTTCCGGCTCAATTTCGAGTCGGCCAACAACCTGGTGGCGGTGCTGCGGCCGCTCATCAGCCCGAACAACACCATCAACGTCAACCCCGGCAACAACTCGCTGATCATCACCGACTACGCCGACAACCTGCGCCGGCTGGGGCGCATCATCGCGGCGCTGGACGTGTCAAACGCCACCGACGTCGAAATCATTCCCCTCAAACACGCCATCGCTTCCGACCTGGCGCCCCTGGTGTTGCGCCTGATTGAAGCGCCGACTGGCGTAGGCGGTGTGCCGGGCCAGGCCGCCGACGCCTCCTTTCGCACCACGTTGGTGGCCGAGCCGCGCTCCAACGCACTGATCCTTCGCGCGGCCAATCCGGCCCGCGTCGCCCTGGTGAAGGCGCTGGTGGAAAAACTCGACCAGCCCACCAGTGGCAGCAATGGCAGCAGCGGCAATATTTATGTGGTTTACCTCAAGAACGCAGAGGCGGCAAAAATTGCTGCCACCTTGCGGGCAGCCCTGTCGGGTGAGGCGCGGCCGGCTGCGGCCCCGTTGCCCACCGGTCTGTCCAACGTAGCCGGCGCGGCGGCGAGCCAGGCCGCGTCACAGCCCTCCACCGGCGGGCAGATCCAGGCGGACACATCCACCAACTCGCTCATCATTACCGCGCCCGAGCCGCAGTATCGGCAAATCCGCGCCGTCATTGACAAACTCGACGTGCGTCGCGCGCAGGTGTTTGTGGAGAGCCTGATCGCCGAGGTGAATGCCGAGAAAGCCGCCGAGTTTGGCATTCAGTGGCAAGGACTGATCGGGCAAAACGGTGACGCCAACGTGGGCGTGCTCGGCACCAATTTCCGCATTGGCGGCACCAATATCATTTCGCTGGCGGCCAGCGCGGCCAGTGGCGGCGCCGTCACCCCGAGTGCCGGCCTGAACGTCGGCATTGCGCAGCGGACCAACGGCCTGTATGTGTTGGGGTTCCTTGCGCGCTACCTGCAAACCAATGGCGACGGCAACATCCTGTCCACACCCAATTTGCTCACGCTGGACAACGAAGAGGCCAAAATTGTCATCGGGCAAAACGTGCCGTTCGTCACCGGGTCCTTCACTAATACCGGCGGAAACACCAACACGGTGAATCCATTCCAGACGATTGAGCGCAAGGATGTGGGCCTCACGCTGAAAGTCAAACCGCAGATCAGCGAAAACGGCACCGTGCGCCTGACAATTTCGCAGGAGGTCTCGAGTGTGCAGGCGTCTACCGCCGGCGCGGCGAACGGCCCGACCACCAACAAACGCTCGATCGACACCAATGTGCTGGTCAACGACGGTTCGATCGTTGTGCTCGGTGGCCTGTTGCAGGACGAGTACTCCGGCAACCAGGAGAAAGTGCCGGGCCTGGGCGACATTCCGATCTTCGGCAACCTGTTCAAGAGCGAAACCCGCAGCCGCAAAAAAACCAACCTGATGGTGTTTCTGCGCCCGGTGGTGATGCGTGACGTGAGCAGCACCGATGCGCTGACGATGGACCGTTACGACCTCATGCGCGCCAACCAGCAAACAGCCCAGCCCGAGCCCAGCGTTGCGGTTCCGGTGAACGAGGCGCCCGTGTTGCCTGAATTCCAGCCCCGGCCGCCCGGCACCGCCCCGGCGACGGCAAAGTGAACCATGGCGTTGGCCACGCGTTACCCGCTGCCCTACACGTTCGCGCGCGCCAACCAGCTTTTGCTGGAAGACACGGGCGGTGAACTCACCCTGTGCCTGCACCCGGCGTCTGCGCCGGCGGGCGTCAGCGAAGTCAACCGCAAATACGCGCCGCAGCATGTCGAGCTGCATGCGGCGCAGGCCTTGATCCAGCGCATCAGCGCTGCTTATGCGCAGGGCGAATCCAGCGCCGCCACGGTGGTCAGTGAAGTCGAGAGCGACGCCGACTTGAGCCGCATGATGCAGGAATTGCCGGCGATTGAGGACCTGCTGGAAACCGCCGACGACGCGCCCATCATCCGCATGCTCAACGCCCTGTTGACGCAGGCCGCCCGCGATGGCGCCAGCGACATCCACATCGAGCCCTACGAGCGCAACTCAAGCGTGCGGTTCCGCGTGGACGGCACCCTGCGCGAAGTGGTGCAGCCCAACCGCGCTTTGCATGCCGCCCTGATCTCGCGCCTGAAAATCATGGCCGAGCTGGACATCTCCGAGAAACGCCTGCCGCAAGACGGGCGCATCAGCCTGCGCATCGGCACCCGCGCGGTCGACGTGCGGGTGAGCACGCTACCGGGCGCGTATGGCGAACGCGCGGTGCTGCGCCTTCTGGACAAAACCGAAAGCAAACTCAACCTTGAAGCGATCGGCATGCAGGGCAAGGTGTTGACCCAGCTACAAAACCTGATTGCCCAGCCGCACGGCATCATCCTCGTGACCGGCCCTACCGGCTCGGGCAAGACCACCACCTTGTATGCGGCGCTCTCGCGGCTCGACGCGGCGCACAGCAACATCATGACGGTGGAAGACCCGATCGAATACGAGCTTGCGGGAATCGGGCAGACGCAGGTCAACAGCAAGATCGATTTGACCTTTGCCAAAGCCCTGCGCGCGATCCTGCGGCAAGACCCGGACGTGATCATGATCGGCGAGATCCGCGATTTTGAAACCGCGCAAATCGCCATCCAGGCCTCGCTCACCGGCCACCTGGTGCTGGCCACCTTGCACACCAACGACGCCGCCAGCGCCGTGACGCGCCTGACCGACATGGGCATCGAGCCGTTTTTGCTGAGCTCCTCGCTCCTGGGCGTGCTGGCGCAAAGGCTGGTTCGCAAGCTGTGCGTGAGCTGCCAGGGAGTGGGCTGCGCCACCTGCGGGCACACCGGTTACCAGGGCCGCACCGGCGTCTTTGAGCTGCTGGTGACCAATGACGCGATCCGCGCGCAGATCCACCAAAAAGCCTCGGAAGCGGACATCCGCACGGCCGCGCTCGCAGCCGGCATGGCCCTGATGCGCCAGGACGGCGAACGCCTGGTGCAGACCGGTGTCACCTCGCGCGAGGAGTTGCTGCGGGTGACGCGGGACAGCTAATTGTTAACACCCATGTTAATTATTGAGCTTGTTGAGGCGAATTTTCCGAAATTTGATGCTTTTCAGGCATCCAAGTCACGTGAAATGGATATTATTTGCTATATAAAATATAGCAACTACCGCCACCATGCCCGCCTATTCGTTTGAAGCCCTGACCGCCGACGGCCAGACCCGCACCGGCGTGTTGCAGGCCGATTCCGCGCGGGCGGCGCGCAACCAGTTGCGCTCGCAGGCGCTGGCGCCGGTGCAGGTGGATATGGTGGGTGCCGGTTCGTCGCCGGCGGGCGATGGCCAGGGCACAACAGCTGCCGAGTCAAACCCCACGCGGCGCAGCTGGTTTGCCAGAGCGGCGTTTAACAGCACCGAGCTGGCCATCTGGACGCGCCAGCTGGCCGGGCTGGTGTCGTCAGGCCTGCCGCTGGAGCGCGCCTTGACGTCCTTGTCGGACGAAGCAGGCGTGGACGCACAGCGCAACCTGATCGCCGCCTTGCGCGCGGAAGTCAACGGCGGCGCCACTTTCGCCGGTGCGCTGGCGCAGCATCGGCAGGAGTTCTCCGATGTGTTCATCGCCGTGATCGGTGCCGGGGAACAAAGTGGCAGTCTCGGCAAGGTGCTGGAGAAGCTGGCGGACGACATGGAAGAGCGCCAGGCGCTCAAGGCCAAACTCATGGCGGCCACGCTCTACCCGGCAATCGTCACGCTGGTTGCCATCGTCATCGTCACTTTCCTGTTGGGTTATGTGGTGCCGCAGGTGGCCACCGTGTTTGCCGGCAGCAAGCGGGCGTTGCCATTGCTGACAGTGGTCATGCTGGGTGTCGGGAATTTTGTGCGCGATTACGGTTGGCTGGTTCTCGCAGCCGTCGTGTTGGGCGGGCTTGTCTTGCGGATGGCACGGCGCAATGACGCCTTGCGTGAACGCATGGACGCCGCGTGGCTGAACGTGCCGGTGCTCGGACGCCTGGCGATGGGATACAACGCGGCGCGTTTCACGGGCACCTTGGCCATGCTGGCGGGAGCGGGCGTGCCGATCCTGCGCGCGCTGCACGCCGCCGCCGACACGCTGGCCAACCGGGCGATGCGCAGCGACGCGCTGGCGATCATGGTGCTGGTGCGTGAGGGCGCGCCGCTGGCCTCAGCCTTGTCGCAGAAGAAACGCTTTCCGGGCCTCTTGGGCATGTTCGCGCGCCTTGGCGAACAGACCGGCCAGTTGCCGCTCATGCTCGACCGCGCTGCGCGCCAGTTGAGCCAGGAGGTGCAGCGCCGATCCATCGCGTTGGCGACGATCGCCGAGCCTTTGCTGATTGTGTTGATGGGCCTGATCGTGATGTTGATCGTGTTGGCCGTGTTGCTTCCCATCATCCAGCTCAACCAACTGGTCCGATAAAAAATGGCCGCTACCCTTGCCAACCAGCTCGTCGTTGCCATCGCGTCGCGGGCCTTGTTCGACTTCGAAGAAGAAAACAAGGTCTTCGAACAGGGCGACGACCGCGCTTACATGAACCTGCAGCTCGAGCGCCTTGAGCAGGCGGCCAAACCCGGTGTGGCGCATTCGCTGGTGAAGAAGCTGCTGGCCTTCAACACGGCGGGTGCCGCTGGAAAACGCGTCGAAGTGGTGATCCTCTCGCGCAACGACCCGGTCTCGGGGCTGCGGGTTTTCAACTCCGCGCAGGCCAGCAAACTCGTGATTGAACGCGGCGTGTTCACCAAGGGGCGCGAGCCCTACAAGTACCTCAAGCCGTTGCGCGCCAACCTGTTCCTGTCAGCCAATCCGGGTGATGTGCGGGCGGCCCTGCTTGCCGGTTTCGCGGCGGCCACGGTGCACACCGGCTCGGCGCGGGCCGGCGGCTCCTACCCCAATGAAGTGCGCATTGCTTTTGACGGCGACGCCGTGTTGTTCTCCGACGAGGCCGAGCAGGTCTACCAAAAGGGCGGCCTGCAGGCTTTTCAGGCGCACGAGAAGCGCCGCGCCGGCAAACCCCTGCCTGAAGGGCCGTTCAAGCCGCTCCTGGCCGCCTTGCATGCATTGCAGCAGGCGCCCGAGCCTCACATGCGCATCCGCACCGCGCTGGTGACTGCCCGCAGCGCACCCGCACACGAGCGTGCAATCCGTACCTTGATGGACTGGAACATCGAGGTGGACGAAGCGATGTTTCTGGGGGGCCTGGCCAAAGGCGAATTCCTTCGTGAATTCGAACCCGATTTTTTCTTTGACGACCAGGCCGGCCACATCGAATCGGCTGCGCAGCATGTGCCCTCGGGGCACGTGGCCAGCGGGGTCTCGAACCCGAAACCATGACGCCTTGAAGGGCGGAACTACGAATAACGCTTGCTGCGCAGGTTGAGCCGCATTTCCTGCAGCAACGGCTGCAAGGTATCGCTGCCAATGCGCAACGCCACGCAGGTGGTCAACACGTCGATGATCATCAGGTGCAACAACCGCGACACCATCGGGCTGTAGCGGTCAAAACCTTCCGGGTGGTCGGCAGCCAGGTGGATGTGCCCGCTGGCCGCCAGGGGTGAGCCGCTGGCGGTGAGGGTGATGGTGGTGGCACCGTTTTTGCGGGCGATGTCGCAAGCGTCCATCAAATCGCGCGTGCGCCCGGAGTTGGAGATGACCACCACACAGTCGCCCGGCCCCAGGATCGAGGCGCTCATCACCTGCATGTGGCCGTCGCTGTAGGCAATGGCATTCACGCCAAGCCGGAAGAACTTGTGCTGCGCGTCCTGCGCGACGATGCCGGAATTGCCGACGCCAAAGAACTCCAGGCGTTTGCCTTTTCGGTAGGTGTCCAGGATGGCGTCGGCCGCTTTCTCGATCGCTGAAGTGCTGGCGTCGTTGCGGTATTTGAGAAACGCCGCCACGGTGTTGTCGATCACCTTGACCAGCACATCGCCGGTCTTGTCGTCGGTGTCAACACTGCGGTGGATGAAGGGCACCCCTTCGCTCACGGAGCCGGCCAGTTTGCGTTTGAAATCGGTCAGGCCGTCGTAACCCATGCTGCGGCAAAACCGGACAACGGTGGGTTTGCTCACATGGGAGCGATGGGCCAACTCACTCACCGGCAGGCTGGTGAACGCCCGCGGATCCGCCAGCACCAGCTTGCCCACGCGCTGCTCGGCGGGTGCCAGAGAACTCAGCGACGCGCGAATTCTGTCAAGCATGGATATCGCCCCCACGGTCGCCCACTATGTGTGGCTCCCTGCCCCCCGAGGGGGCCGCATTTTCCTCGGGAGCGGCCCTTCGGAAAACATTCAGGCCCAGGCTCACCAACACGGTCAGGCCTCCTCTGACCAACAATAGCCGTCGCGCGCAATCATCGCGCTCGATGCGCTGGGCCCCCAGGTGCCCGAGTTATACAGGCGCGGGCCCTGCGCATCGGTGGCCCAGTGCTGCAGGATCGGCTCGACCCAGCGCCAGGCTTCTTCCTGTTCGTCGGCCCGCACAAACAGGTTCAGGCGGCCGTCGATCACGTCCAGCAGCAGGCGCTCGTAGGCACCGACGCGGTTGGCGCCGAAACGTTTGTCGAAATCCAGGTCCAATTGCACCGGCGACAGCGCATTGGAGTTGCGCCGGTTGTCCTGACCCTGCGCCAGCAAATGCAGCTCCAGCCCGTCTTTGGGTTGCAGGTTGATCACCAGCGAATTGACGGCGTTGCCCGGAAAATTGAAGATCGCATGGGGCGCGGGACGGAAATTCACCTCAATGTGCGCTTCACGTCCGGCCAGGCGTTTGCCGGTGCGGATGTAAAACGGCACGCCGGCCCAGCGCCAGTTGGAAATCTCTGTGCGCAGGGCCACAAAAGTCTCGGTGTTGCTGTGGGGTGCCACACCCTCTTCCTGGCGGTAGCCCGGGACCGGCGTGCCGGCAACTGTGCCAGCGGCATATTGCCCGCGGATCACGTCCTGCTTGAGGCTCTCCGCCGTCCACGGTTTGAGCGACCGCAGCACCTTGAGTTTTTCATCGCGGATGGCGTCGGCATGCGAGTTGATCGGCGGCTCCATGGCAATGGCGCACAGCAGTTGCAGCGCGTGGTTTTGCACCATGTCGCGCAGGGCGCCGGTGTTCTCGTAAAACGCGCCGCGCTTTTCCACACCCAGTTCTTCCGCGATGGTGATCTGGATGTTGGCGATGTGTTCGCGCCGCCACAGCGGCTCAAACAGCGCATTGCCAAAACGCAGCGCAAACAGGTTTTGCACCGCCGGTTTACCCAGGTAATGGTCGATGCGGAAGATCTGTTTCTCGCTGAAGAGCGAACGCACCGTCTGGTTGATGGCGCGGTTTGAATCAAGGTCATGCCCGAGCGGTTTTTCCAGCACCACACGGATGTGGGGGGCGTTCAGGCCGGCAGAGGCCAGTTGTTCGCACACGGTGGTGAAAAGGGCCGGCGCGGTGGCGACATACATCACCACCGTGTCGGCGTTGCGGCCTTTGAGCAAGGTGGCCAGCGCGGCGTAGTCATCGGGTTTGGAGAGGTCCATCCGCACAAAATCCAGCAATGCCGCAAATCGGGTGAACTCCTCGGCACTTGGGCGCTTGTCCAGTTCCACCTGGTCGAAACGGGCTTTGATGCGGGCGCAGTATTGGTCTGCGCTCAAGGCTTCGCGCCCCACGCCAATAATGCGTCCCTGCGCGGGCAAGGTGCCGTGACGGAACGCCTGGAAAAGGGCGGGCATGAGTTTGCGCCAGGCCAGGTCGCCCGTGCCGCCAAAAAGTACCAGATCAAAGCTCATGGTTTCAAGGTAAAAGCTGAGGACGGTGGGCAATGTAACTTAGTTTCATGAAAAAGTCACGACGGGGCCGAATCATTTCAGCGCGGGCATGCAGCGTTTAAGCCATTTTGACCCACGTTTTCCCTAATGAGGCGAAGGCTGGATACTTTTATACTGGTTTTGACCACAAATGCAACGTAATAGAATTACTTTGAAATCATTCTTCATGCCAATCGCTCCACGCACGGGTCTTGCACTGCTGGCCGGTTTGTGTCTGGCTCTGCCGGGTTGGGGCCAGCAGATCAGCATGATTTGCTCCACGCAGGCGG
>JANNMM010000027.1:0-18026 GCA_031397915.1 Rhodoferax sp.
ACGATGGGGCGCATCGGCTCGGCGCTGGCTTGCACCGAGGCGGCAAGGTCTGGCGAGCGGGCGGCCCAGGTGTGCAGGCGCGCGGGGGCGTTCGCGGCCAAATCATCGAGGCCGAACCATCGTGGCATGGCGGGTTTCGGGGCGTCCGGGTTGATGGCGATGACTTCGAGGTACGCCGATTTGCCGAGTGACAAGAGCAGGTTATGCGTGCCCATGCGCGCGTGTTCGCCGCCCTTTTGCGGGTACACACCCAGGCGCTCGAACACATACGCGCCGCCGATTTCAAGCGACGGCGCGGTGACGATGATGTGGTCGATCTCGCAGCGCGGGTTCACTTGTCAATACGTTCCCGGGTAGGCCCCGCCATCGGCCAGCCAGTTTTGTCCAGTCACGTAACCCGCGTGGGTGCTGCACAAAAACGCGCAAATCGCGCCAAACTCGTCAGGCGTGCCAAAGCGGCCGGCGGGAACGGTTTTGCGCCGTGCGTTGATCACCGTTTCCACGTCCAGGCCCTGCTTTTGGGCATTGCTTGAGAAGGTGACGCGGATGCGGTCGGTGTCAAACACGCCGGGCAGCAGGTTGTTGATGGTCACGCCGTTCCCCGCCAGCTTGGGCGTGCGCGCGACGCCTGCCACAAAACCTGTCAAGCCACTGCGTGCGCCGTTGGAGAGGCCCAGCACGTCGATGGGCGACTTCACCGCGCTGGAAGTGATGTTGACAATCCGGCCAAACCCGCGCGCGGCCATGCCGTCTACTGTGGCTTTGATGAGCTCGATCGGCGTCAGCATGTTGGCGTCTACCGCTTTGAGCCAGATGTCACGGTCCCAGTCGCGAAAATCGCCCGGGGGTGGGCCACCGGCGTTGGTGACGACGATGTCGAAGTCCTTGCGGATAGCGAACACCGCCGCCCGGCCTTCGGGCGTGGTGATGTCCACCGCGCAGGCGAGCACCGTTGCACCGCTGGCTGTGCCATGCTCTGCGCGTAATTTCGCGGCAGAGGCCTCCAGCACTTCTTTGGTGCGGGCCACGATGAGCACGTTCACGCCTTCTTTGACCAGCGCCGTGGCGCAACCCAGGCCAAGGCCCTTGCTGGCGCCGCACACCAGGGCCCACTTGCCTTTGATTCCCAAATCCATGACGATGACCTTTCAGGTTGAAAAATTTCTGCGTTTGCTGATTTCCGCACAACTTAGGTAAAAACGCGAATCTACAAGCCCCCAAAGTTCGCCTAAAAAGCGCACAATTTGGCACAATTTGGCGTAAAGGCTCACATGATTGTAGGGAAAGCAATGAACTTTATTGGCAAAGGTACCGGCTGGGCATGGGCGGCCCTGGTGTTTTCAGTCACCTTGGGCGTGACGCTGCCGGTTGGCGCGCAAGGGTTCAAGTTCTCCAACGAAGACCCGGCGGAAAAGGCCAGCAAGGACGCGCAGGCCCAGCGCAAGGTGGAGGTGCAGTCCAAGCTGGACACACCGTGCCGCGCCAAGATCAAAAACCAGAAGATCATGGTGATGATTGGCGAGGAGCGCAATGGCTCGGTGATGGCCAACCAGGCGGGTTACAACACCCACATCAACGCGATCAACGACCGGCTGACCGGGCTGGGCCTGAGAACCTTCACGCAGGCGCAGATCCGCGCGCAAGTGGCACAGGCCGAAATCGACGCGGTTTTCAAAAATGACCCGGACGCCGCCATCAGCGCCTCCAGACGGCTGGCAGCCCAGTACATTTTGCGCGGGGTCATCTCCACAAGCGCCCGAAGGAATGCCATCGTCAACGTCAACCAGGTCAACATCGGCATGGCGTTCACCCTGACCGGCTCCAACGGCCGGATGATCTCGAACACGACCGCCAAGAACGAGAGTTACGCCGGGGCGGATGTCTCTGGCATGGCCATGACGCTGATCAACGAAAGTGCGGAGGAAGTTGTGGCCCAGCTCTACAGCGACTACTGCCAGAAGTCCGGCGTCAAATAGGCGCGCGGACCAGACCTTGCTTCATCTATCGTTTCCACTTGAAAGGGGAATCACCATGACGAAGATATCTGCAATGCCCTCCCGCTCTTGCACCCTCACAGGCGCAGCGCTGGGTGCCGTGCTGGTGTTGGCGGCACTCGCCGGCCCAGTGGGGGCGCAGCCGACTTTCGGCAACCCTTCACCCACGGCCGGCACGTCAACCTCTGACAAAGCCAATGCAGCGGCTGACCAGGCGGCCTACAAGGAGGTGGAATACACCAACAAGAACGTCAAAGGCCCGGCGCTGGTGGTGATTCCCGGCGAGGTCAAGGCCACCAACGCCACCTTCGTCCAGAAATTTGGCCCCAACAACATCGCCGACTTCGCCGAGATTGAACTGGGCAATGCCAACTTCGTGGTGCTGGAGCGCGCCAACCTGGGCAACCTGCTGCAGGAGATTTCGCTCGCTTACAACCTGGGCGACCAAAACGCTGCGCGCAAGACCATGCAGGTAGGCAAACTCAGAACCACCAAATGGATCGTCAAGTTTGACATCCTGAAGGCCGAGCAGATTGCCGAGAATAAAAAAGGCTTTGACGGCCGGGCCGTGGGTGGCTTGATGGGCATGTTTGGCGGGCTTGGCGGCGCGGCGGCCGGTCGCGTGGCTGGTTCGGTTCAGACGCAAGACTCCACCGGGGTGTGGCTGATCGGCATGCGTTTCAAGATCATGGACGCCAACACCACGGAGCAAGTTGCGCAAGGCTACAAAGAGCTGAAGATGGAAGTGGGCGCCGCGTCCACCAGCGTGATGGGCATTTCTGAATCTGCCAAGGGTGGTGTGGGGCTGGACACCATGGTGCAACGCCTGGTGCAAACCGCCGTGTGGGACATCGACTCAAAATACAAATAAGGCGTCGACACCATGGCGGGCATAACCAAACTTGGGAAATACCTGATCCGGCGCGAGTTGGGCAAGGGCGCGATGGGCATCGTGTACGAGGGTTTTGACCCGGTGATCGAACGCACCGTGGCCATCAAGACGATTTTGCCGTCTCAACTCAATGGCGGCGAAATGCCCGATGTGATGGCGCGCTTCAAACGCGAGGCACAGGCCGCAGGGCGCCTCAACCACCCCGGTGTGGTGGCGGTTTACGATTACGGCGAGGTGGTCGCCGAAGACGATCACACCATGGTGGCCGCGCCCGCTCTGGTGGCAGGGCAGGCCGCAGATAGCCCGCGAGTGGCGTTCATCGCCATGGAATACGTGAAGGGCCGCGAGCTCAAAGAGTATTTCGAGGCCAATGAGCGCTTCCCGCTCAAAGAGGTCGAACGCATCATGGGCGAGATCCTCGATGCGCTGGACCACGCGCACAGCAAGGGTGTGACACACCGCGACATGAAACCGGCCAACCTGATCCTGCTGGCTGACGGCAAGGTGAAGGTGGCCGATTTCGGCATCGCGCGCATCGAAACTTCGGAGTTGACGCAGGCCGGCACCGTGATGGGCACACCCTCGTACATGTCGCCCGAGCAGTTCATGGGCCAGACGGTGGATGGCCGCAGCGACCTCTTTTCCTGCGGCGTCATTTTGTACCAGTTTTTAACCGGCGAAAAGCCGTTCACCGGCACCACCACCACCATCATGTACAAGGTGTTGCGCGAAGAGCCGCTGCCGCCCTCCACCCTGAACCTCGGTTTGCCCCCGGCCATGGACGCGGTGGTAAACAAAGCCATCGCCAAAAACCCGGCAGACCGATTCCAGACGGCGCGGGAGTTCGCCCAGGCGCTCAAGGCGGCCGTGGCGAACCAAGGTGCCACGGCGGCACGCGCACCCGCTACATCCGCTGACGACACGGTGGTGAACGCCAGCCAGGTGCCGCTGGGCCGCACAGTGGCGCCGGCCGCACCCGCTGCGCCAGTTTCGCAACCGGCGAGAAGGCCGGCGCCGGTTGCCGAACCTTTCGCAGAGCCGGTAACGGCGCGGGTTCCGGTGTCTGCCGCTGGCTCCAGCGCCAAATCTTTGCCCACCGGCCTATTGGTGGGTGGCATTGCCGGTGTGCTGGTGATTGGTGCTGCGGTTGCCTTTGTCATGTCCGGCAAAAGTGGTGGCAACAATGCGCCGGGCACGCCTGGAACACCGGGTGCAGCGGCCAAAACGGCCACAGCAGCGCCCGAAGTTCCTGCGACCACACCGTCTCCTGCGGCGGCAGTTGTTGCTGCCGCACCCGCGCCAGCCGTAGTCGTCACAGAGACGCCTGCCGAGCCGGGCACGCTGATCATCAGCGCTCTGGGCTTGGTCGACCCCAAAGACCCGAAATTCAAAGGCGACGCCGGGGCAGCGCAAAACGAGGCGCGGGCCGACGCCTCGCGCCAGTTGATCGACAAGGCCCTGGCCCTTTACATCGACAAAGGCTCGCTGAACAAAAATTACGGCGTGATCGAGCAAAAATTGCTTTCGCACCCGGGCAATTTCATCAAGTCGGTGATCCACGAAGGCGCGCCCACCAGTGGCAAAGACGGCCTGATCGAGACCGAAACCCGCGCAGTGGTGAAGATGCGCGACGTGCAGAAGTCGCTCAACCAGCTCTCCAAAGAAGAGCGCATCGACTTCATCCGCAACAATGGCGACCCAAAAGTGTCGATCACCATGTTGATCGCCAATTCCGAAACGGCGCAAGCCCTGCCGCCTGCGCGTTCGGTGCTGGCTGAAAACGTTTTGAAGGAGCGCATCAAGACTTTCGGCTTTCGCGTCTGGTCGGTGGAGGGCGAAGCGCCTACCGGGCCCAAGGCACAGGCGGCGGATTTCGCAATCCAGGGCGAAGCAAAAGTGAAGCAGCTGTCGATGAAGCTGCAGGCCTCGGGGTTGACGGTGTCCAAAACGGTGTTGACATCCTGGACACTCAAGGCGATCGACAAATCAAACGGCGAAGAAATCTACCTCAATACGGTGCTGCCCAAGGGCCAGAGCTGGGCCAGCGAAGAGCAGGCTTTGATGGACATCGGCAAGGCAATGGGCGACGAGTTCTCCAAGAATTTCTTTCTGCAGCATTTCAACTTCGGTACCCGGCGCACCAACCTGAACATCAACGGCCTGCCCGACAAACAAACCGCCAACCTGGTGCTGCGTGAGTTGCGCGGCATCCGCCAGGTGCTGGACGTGCAGTTGACGGCCGACACTGGCAAATTCCAGCTGCAATTGGCCGAAGGCAGCGCGGCGGACATCCTGCAGGAGGCGGTGTTCAAACCGCTCAATGCGAAATTGGGGCAGACTTGTTTTACGCTGGCCGGCTCCAGCGGCGCCGAGGTGAGCGCCACGTTCGCCAGCGCCTGCGCCCAGATGGCCGTGCGTGGCAAACTCGAATCGGCGCCGCCTGCGGGGCTTCTTGATGCGCCGGATTCACGCGGGAAGAGTTTGATGCGGGCCGTCAAGACCACCTGAGCACATTCAGTGGCGCAGTGAAAACTCCACCACTTCGCCGTCTTCGCCATCGGCGGTCACCGAATGGCCAAAGGCAATCTGGCCTGAACTGCGCAGCATTACCTCTTCGCGGCGCAGGCTGATTTCGGGCTCGCCCGCCACCGCCACAAAGGTGCCGTTGGTGCTTTGGTCGATCAAAAAGAATTTGTCGCGCCGCCGCTCAATGCGCGCGTGCTGGCGCGAGGCCATGCGGTCGGCAATCACGATCTGGCAAGCCGCGTCGCGGCCCAAAACGATGCCGGCATTGGCTTGCTCCAGTTGCTGTTCTTGCGTGCCGTGTCTTAACCACAAGACGACGGGCCTCGCGGTGGCCAGGATCGACGGCGTGGCCATGGTCATCTCGTCAGAGGCCTGCCAGATCACTTCGCACACCTCGACGTCGTCACCCTTGCCTTTGACGGACAGTGCTGCGATCTGGCGCGTGCCGCTCTTGAGCAGGGTCGAGAGCTGGTCTACCGTGGCGCGGGTGGTCATGATCTGGGTGCCTTTGGCCAGGCCCGCCATGCGTGCGGCCAGGTTCACGGTGTCGCCAAACACGTCGTTGTTTTCTTCGATTACCGGCCCACAGTGAAAGCCGGCACGGATGGCCCGCTGCACCCCCGAAACGGCCGGCAGCGCAGAGATCTTGAGCTGCATGTCCATGGCCGCGAGGCAGCCGCTGTCGGCGTCGGGCAAGACACACATCACCTCATCGCCGATGGTCTTGATGACGCGCCCGCCATATTGCCCGGTGATCGCGCGCATCAAGGCGATGCATTCGTCAATCATGTGTTTGGCCGCTTTGTCGCCCAGCGTGTCATACAGCTTGGTGCTGCCCGCAATGTCGGCAAACAACACGGCCAGAAGTTTGGGCGAAGGGGCTGGTTCAGTGGACATTGGCGGGATTCCGGGGAAAACAATTTAGACTGCGTGAGGCTATTTTTAACCACTATTACGAATTCGCGAAAACATTTTCGTTCATAAAGTATTTTTACAAAATAATTGATTATTTTTTTTATTTAATTGATATATTAATAATAGCAAGTATTTCAATTTATTCGAGACTTAAAGTCCATTAAATTTCATAAAATTTATAAATATTTATATTATTGTAACTCTGAGTTCAAATGGCGCAGGCCAGTGACCTAAACACAACGTCACACAATTGCCGCGCCGCTGACACTGACTCGTCACCCGCATCCGCCAGACTTCAAGGCCATGTACAGCAACGGGAGTTGGTATGCGGGCCAAATTTGACACTTTCGGCGCCTGGCGCGAACTGGCGGCAAACCCGTCTGTTGCCGTTCTGCGCGCTGCCGTGCCAGATTTTGTCCAGGAGGAAACTGAAGCAACTGCAAGGTACCGAACGGTATTCATTTCCGACCTGCACATCGGCACGCAGGGTTTCCAGGCCGAAGCGCTGCTGGATTTCCTCAAAACCCACCCGAGCGATTATTTGTACCTGGTGGGTGACATTGTGGACGGCTGGCAACTGCGGCGCCGCTGGTTTTGGCCGCAATCCCACAACGATGTGGTGCAGAAACTGCTTCGCAGCGCACGCAAGGGTTGCCGGGTGATTTTTGTCCCGGGCAACCACGACGAGTTCGCCCGAGCCTTCGCCGGTCACCAATTTGGCGGCATAGAGGTCACCCACACGGCGGTGCATCGAACGCGCGATGGCCGCTCATTGTGGGTCACCCACGGCGACCAGTTTGACGGCGTCGTGCAATGTGCACGGTGGCTGGCCTTCATGGGTGACAACCTGTACGGACTGACGCTGCGCCTGAACCACCACTTGAACCGGCTGCTGGCCCGCCTCGGGCTCCCTTATTGGTCTTTGTCGGCTTATCTGAAAAACAAGGTGAAACGTGCCATGAGTTATGTCCAGGATTTTGAAGCTGCCGTTGCCCGTGAAGCGCATCGGCTCGGGCACGATGGTGTTGTCTGCGGGCACATCCACCGCGCGGAAATGCGCCACATCAACGGCATCCTGTATTGCAATGACGGCGATTGGGTCGAAAGCCGGACCGCCCTGGTGGAACACATGGACGGCCGGCTGGAGCTGGTGCGCTGGAAGCCCGTGGGCCACGCAGACGCCAGCAAAGGCAAAGACACCACGCCGGTGGCTGAGCCGGCTTTGGTGACTCCTTAGTGGTGACGCGTTAAGCCTGTTCTTGCGCAGCTTGAATGGGCAAGCGCATCAACGCCTGCCCCATGCGCATGACAGCGCCGGTTTGAACTGCCTCACACAGCACAAAGCCTTTGGGCGCCAGCACGATGATGGTGGAGCCATGTTCAAACCAGCCCAGTTCCTGGCCCTTGAGCACGCTGGCTGCGCATCGGATTCGGTTCGGGCCAGGGTATTTCAGGTGCAACAACACATTGACGAAATGCAGCCGGATGCTGGCCACCAGAATTGCCGCCACCGGCACCAGCGCCACCGCGTGGCCACCCTGTGACAGGCGGGCGTGAATAACGGCTCGTTCGTTCTTGCAAAACAGCCGCTCGACCCGTTTGAGCGCAATCGGGTTGACGTTCCAGGTGTCGCCGCCGATGTAGTTGACCTGGCTGATGGCCATGTCGTGCGGCGCGTGAAAACGGTGGTACATCGCCGACGTGAGACGCAGCGTCACGTAAGTGCCGCCTTCAAACATCTGGGCGTCGCCGACGGAGCCCAGCAATTCGCTCAAGGTGTACGGGAACCCCTTGGCCTGAAAAACTTGCCCCTCGCGGACCACCCCCGAATGCCCCACGACGCCATCACTCGGGCTCACCAAAAGCTGCGCATCCACTTCAATCTTGCGCGCGCCGGATTTGAGCTCTCGGGTAAAACACGCGTGCAGGCTGGCGAATTCGGTTTTGGCCGCCTCAGCCAGGTTCAGGTCGGTGAACAAACGCCAGACGGCGATGGACAGGCGGCACACCAGCGGGTTGCGGATCTTGCTGAACCAGCCCATAAAACGCGTCAACGCGATGCGCGGAACCCGGTTGGTCAGCAGGAAGTTGATGTCCTCATTTTGAAAAATCGCGCGAATGGCGCGCAAGGTAGGTTGGTTTTTCATCACTACTTTCATCAACATGTCACTTGTTTGCCATAAAAAGGGGTAGTTCAAAACAGGAGGCAGGGATGGCCTTTGCGGATATCGCCAATTTGGCAAACATGGCAAACCAGGGTAATTTCAAACTCGCCGCGTTGGCAGCCGCCGTTGCCACGCTGGCTGTCTGGCTTCTGCCCCGGGTCATACAACGGCTGGAGTTGTCGGCGGCCAAACACCCGTCGCTGACCGGTCACTCGCGTTGGGCCAAGCGCTTGACGAAATGGATTCCGGGCTACGACTACGGTGAACAGGCGTTCTTTGGCTCTGACGGTGCGCCCATGTTGGTCGTCGGCCAACGCCAGGTCGCCTTCAAGCGCCTGGCTGGCGAGTTCGCACGGCGTTTTCCCAAATCGACCGCCATGACGCGCGAAGCCCGCGAAGGCTTGTCGGATCTTCAGTTCACCGGCGCCTACCGCGTGCCCTTTCAATACAGCCACTACCTGCGCCAGCACATCAGCGTCGGCGCATTCCTGCAGTCTTCCGACGGTGTGATGGTGACGGATCTGGACGGCAACCGCCACTATGACCTGGCCGGCTCCTACGGCGTCAACCTTTTTGGGGTTGATTTCTACAAAAGCTGCATCGACGAAGGCGCCACGCTGGTCAAAGACCTCGGCCCGGTGCTGAGCGCCTACCACCCGGCGGTGTTGTACAACCTGCAGCGGCTGAAGGAAATTTCGGGCCTGGACGAAGTCTCGTTCCACATGTCCGGCACCGAAGCCGTGATGCAGGCGGTCCGCCTGGCGCGTTACCACACCAAACGCAGCCACCTGGTGCGTTTCTGCGGCGCTTACCACGGCTGGTGGGACGACGTGCAGCCCGGCCCCGGCAACCCCGCCCATGTGCGCGACACCTATACGTTGCGCGACATGCACGCACGTTCGCTGCACGTGTTGCGCACGCGCCGGGACATCGCCTGTGTGCTGGTCAACCCGCTGCAGGCGCTGCACCCGAATTCGGCGGCCCCTGGCGATTCTTCCCTGATGGACAGCAGCCGCCGCGCCAGTTTTGACCGCCCGGCCTACACCGCGTGGTTGCAGCAATTGCGCAAGGTTTGCACAGCGCGCGGCATCGTGCTGATTTTTGACGAGGTGTTTCTCGGCTTCCGCCTCGCGCCAGGCGGTGCACAGGAATATTTCGGCGTCAAGGCCGATCTGGTCACCTATGGCAAGACGCTTGGCGGTGGCCTGCCCGTGGGTGTGATTTGTGGCAAGGCCAACCTGATGCGCCGTTTCCGCCCCGAGCGCCCGGCCGACATCTGTTTCGCCCGTGGCACCTTCAATGCGCACCCCTATGTGATGGGCGCCATGAAGGTTTTTCTGGAGCGTTTGCAACAAGCCAAGGTGCTGGCGCTGTATGAAGGGCTGGACGAGCGCTGGAACCAGCGCGCGTTGCAGCTCAATCAGGCGCTTGAAGCGGCCGACCTGCCCGTTCGGGTGGCCAACCTCTCCAGTGTCTGGACCATCACCTACACCCGCCCCTCGCGCTACAACTGGATGCTCCAGTTTTACCTGCGGCTGCACGGGCTGGCCTTGAGTTGGGTTGGCAGTGGACGTATGATTTTCAGTTTGAATTACACCGATGCCGACTTTGCCGAAGTGGTGCGCCGCTTCATTGCCGCATCGCACCAAATGCAGGCCGATGGCTGGTGGGCCGCCGTCCCGGGCATCAGCAACAAAGACATTCGGCGCAGCATTCTGAAAGAGGCATTGAGTCACCGGCTTTGAGCCGCTGGCCCCCGGCTGGGGCCATTCCGTTGTATCCGGTTCAACCGTGGCGCACGTGGCTCATTGGATCCATCATTTCGCCGCGCAGAAGGTGCATCGGCGCCTTGTAATACAGCTTGATGTCATGGAACGGGTCGGTGATGATTTTGGTGCCCCACACCAATGCGGTTTTAACGTCCCTGAGTACCACCAGTTGCGCCATGCGGAACAACAAACCAGCCGCACCCAGCGCCAGCCAGAGCATCGCCACGGAGCGCACGAAGCCTTCGAGCGAAATGTAGGAATCCAGGAACCCGAATAGCGTCGGCTGCAACCAAACCAGCAGTGGCGACAAGGCCCACAGGCCCATAAACACGACCTTGCGACGCAGGTTGTAGCCGACTTTTATTTCTTCCTTGTGGGCGTGTGTCGCCTGGTTCACCTCATCGTAGGTGTGCGGCTCGAAAAAGAAATGCCCAGCCTGGCGCGTCGTCATCGAAACCCCCCAGGCCAGCAATGCGGAAACCACAGGGTCAATGAAAAGAAAGACGTAGGCCACCAAAAAACACAGTGCGCTCAGAAGGTGCAGGCTCTGGTTGATGCGGTTGTGGTGGTAATAGCGGTGGTCATCCCAACGCTGGATCTGCAGTTCCTTGAAGAATTCATTCACGCGGGCTCCTTTTGAAGTATGTCCGCATGCTGACGCAGCATGGTGAAAGTTTGGTGACGGCAGCATGCAATTTTTGTGGCATGCGCATGTTTTGTCATAAAACTGTTGCTTGCGGCAGTGATGATCTGGCCATGCAGAACCTGGAAGATGATTTTTTTCTGGTGGACGAACTGCCCGCCTTCAAGCGAACCTGGCGCATCGCCATGGTGACCGAAACCTATCCGCCCGAAGTCAACGGCGTCGCCAACACGGTCGCAAAGGTGGTTGACGGTTTGCGTGCGCGTGGCCAAACCGTGCAGCTGGTACGCCCGCGCCAGGGGCAAGCCGAGCAGTCCGGCCAGGGGAACGATTTAAACGACGTGTTGACCCGGGGCATGACGATACCGATGTACGCCCACCTGCGGATGGGCCTGCCTTCGAAACGTGCGCTTGTGAATCTTTGGACCGTGCACCGGCCTGACCTGGTGCACATCGCCACCGAAGGGCCGCTGGGCTGGTCGGCGCTGCAGGCAGCGATCAAGCTCAAGTTGCCCGTGTGCTCGGACTTTCGCACCAACTTCCAGGCCTACAGCCTGCACTATGGGATTGGCTGGCTGCAGAAGCCCATCATGGCTTACCTGCGCAAATTCCACAATCGCTGTCATTGCACTATGGTGCCGACCGAAGGTCTGCGCCAACAACTCATGGCGGCCGGCTTCGGACCGTTGTCAGTGGTGGCGCGCGGTGTAGACACGCGCCTCTTTTCGCCCAATAAACGCAGCCAGGGCTTGCGCAACCAGTGGGGTGCGGGGCCGGATGGGTTGGTGGTGCTGCATGTGGGTCGCCTGGCACCTGAAAAAAACCTGAACGTATTGATGCAGGCGTTTGCTCGCATCCGGATTGTGGAGCCGCATGCGCGCCTGGTGGTGGTGGGTGACGGCCCGGCACGTGCGGACATGGAGGCGAAATGTCCCGAGGCGTATTTCGCCGGCTTTCAGTCAGGCGAAGCTCTGGCCACCCATTACGCGTCAAGCGACATGTTTTTATTTCCGAGCCTCACCGAAACCTACGGCAATGTCACACCCGAAGCCATGGCCAGCGGGCTTGCCGTGGTCGCGTTTGACGACGCGGCTGCCGGCCAACTGATCACGCACCGGCAAAACGGCCTGCTGGCGCCCAAAACGGATGCGCAGGCCTTCGTTAGTCTGGCCGGTGAACTGGCAAGCGACGCGGTGTTGCGCGAGAGGCTCGGCACGCCCGCGCGGGCGACCACACAAGGGCATGGCTGGGACGCCATCCTGCGCAGCATTGAAGATATTTACGCCGCAAGCATCCTGCGCACTAACACGCCGGTGTCCGAACTACAACAGACCGGCCTTCAACCAGGTTAAACGAATTCCATGAAAATTTCTGTCATTGGCGCAGGTTATGTCGGCTTGGTGACCGGCACTTGTCTGGCTGAGGTCGGCAATGACGTCACTTGTTTTGACACCGACTCTGCCAAGATCGACGGCCTACTGCGAGGCGAATTGCCGATTTACGAGCCCGGCTTGCAAGAGTTGCTGGTGCGCAACGTGAAAGCCGGACGCCTGCACTTCACCGACGACATCGAGCGCTCCACCCATTTCGGCACCGTCCAGTTCATCGCAGTGGGCACGCCGCCTGACGAAAACGGCGGAGCCGATTTGCGCCAGGTGCTTGCCGCAGCGCGCAACATCGGCAAATACATGAACGACTACAAGGTGGTCGTTGACAAAAGTACGGTTCCGGTAGGTACTGCGGATGCCGTCAAAGCGGCCATCAACGAAGAGCTGGCGCTGCGTGGCGTTGGCATTCCATTCAGCGTCGTCTCCAACCCAGAGTTCCTGAAGGAAGGCGCAGCGATCGAAGACTTCATGCGCCCGGGCCGCATCATCCTGGGCTGCGACGACGAGCGAGCCTCTCTCAACATGCGCGCCCTGTACGCGCCCTTCCAGCGCCACCACGACCGCGTGATCCTGATGGACATAAAGAGCGCGGAGTTGACCAAATACGCTGCCAACGCGATGCTCGCCACGCGCATCAGCTTCATGAACGAGATGGCCAACCTGGCTGAAAAACTCGGTGCCGACATCGAAAGTGTG
This sequence comes from Rhodoferax sp., assembly GCA_031397915.1. GTDB lineage: Bacteria > Pseudomonadota > Gammaproteobacteria > Burkholderiales > Burkholderiaceae_C > JANYCG01. The sequence goes on from JANNMM010000027.1 coordinate 12,989, forward strand.
CGCCGAGGCATTGGCAGTGATCCGCGCATCGGGTACGACTTCCTCTACGCGGGCGCGGGGTACGGCGGCTCGTGTTTCCCCAAAGACGTGCGCGCGCTGATCAAGTTCGCAGCGGACGACGCGGGCATTGATCTCAAAGTGCTCAACGCCGTGCAGGCTGCCAATGCCGCGCAAAAACATGTGCTGGCGGACAAAATCAAAGCCCGCTTTGGCCAGAATCTGACAGGCAAACACTTCGCCATTTGGGGCCTGGCCTTCAAAGCCAACACCGACGACATGCGCGAAGCCGCCAGCCTCACGCTGATTGACGACTTGCGCGAAGCGGGCGCCACGGTGGCGGCGTACGACCCGGTGGCGATGGAGAAGGCTGGTGCCCGTTACGCGGGCGCAGCCGGAGTGGTGTTTGCCAACTCCCAAACCGCCGCGCTGGAAAAGGCCGACGCACTCGTGATAGTGACCGAGTGGAAAGAGTTCAGGAGTCCCGACTTTGACAGCATCAAGGCGATACTGAAAAACCCGGTGATTTTCGATGGACGCAACCTGTATGACCCGAAACTGATTCACGCTATGGGGATTGACTATTACTCGATTGGGCGGCAAGCGCTTCAAGCGGCAGGCCATGAGACACGCGAAGATTTTCCGGAAACCAGCCGGACAGCATGGACCGAGGTGTTGCAAAATCTCAAATCGGCGGTTGAACCACAGCCCGGTTGACACCGCTATTTCGCTCGCGGGAGCCCTGCCCGACGTAGCCCCATTCACTTCAAGCGCCATGAACCCGTGTGCGGGTCAAGCCGACCAAGGTCCCCGTCAAAGCGGCGCACCTGCTGATGGGTATCGATATTTTCAGATAAATATCGTTTATAAAGAATCTTTGTGAAAATTATTTATATATTTTACGTATTTTTAATACTTAATATATAGCAATAAAATTAATAAATACGAGACTTCATGCGCTTCAATTTTTTCAAATTTATCCGAAAAAAGATATTCAGAACCCAACCGCCTGTCCATCCCGGCGTGGGTCACTCGCAGCCACATACCCCTCCACGCCAGGCTCCCCCGCCTGCCAGATGAACTGACCAGCGCCGAGGTCCTGGTAAGAGTCGTTGATCACCGCCATCTGGTGACCGCGGTCACGCAAGGCCTGCACCGTCGCGGCCGGCGTGGTGTGCTCGACATTGATCTCCAGCCCCTGATTGAAGCGCCAGCGCGGCGCGTCGCAGGCGGCCTGCGGGCTTTGCGCGTAATCGAGCATGCGCACCAGCGTTTGCATGTGGCCTTGCGGCTGCATGTTGCCGCCCATCACGCCAAAACTCATTTGAGGCTGGCCGCCTTTGGTCAAGAACGCTGGAATGATGGTGTGAAAGGGCCGTTTGCCGGGTGCAACAAGATTCGGGCTGCTGCTGTCCAGGTTAAAACCGTGGCCGCGGTTTTGCAAACTGATGCCAAACGTGGGCTCGACGCAGCCTGAGCCAAAACCCATGTAGTTGCTCTGGATGAAGCTGACCATCATGCCGGATTCGTCAGCTGCGGTGAGGTAAATCGTGCCACCTTTCACGGGGTTGCCGGCGCCGAACGACTGCGCCTTTTTAGGGTCGATCAACTTCGCGCGCGTCGCGAGGTAAGCGTCGTCCAGCATCTGCGCAGGCGTGATCTGCATGGCGGCAGCGTCAGACACATACCGGTGCGTGTCGGTAAAAGCCAGTTTCATGGCTTCGATCTGCAAGTGCTGCACGTCGGCACCGTCCGGGGCCATTCCCGCGATGTCAAATTTCTCCAGGATGCCCAGCGCAATCAGCGCGGCGATGCCCTGGCCGTTGGGCGGGATCTCGTGCAGCTCGTAGCCTCGGTAGCTTCTCGCGATGGGATTGACCCAGTCACAGCGGTGCGCGGCGAGGTCTTGCAAGGTCATGGCGCCACCGTTGTCGGCGTTGAATTTCGCCAGCGCCTGGGCAATTTCGCCCTTGTAAAACGCTTCTCCTTTGGTCTCAGCGATGGCCCGCAAGGCGCGGGCGGCGGCCTTGAACTGGAACAGTTCTCCGATGTTCAGGGCACGCCCACGCGGCAGAAATGCCTGGGCAAATCCGGGCTGGTTCTTGAGCTCATCCACAGGCGCGGCCCATTTGCCCTGCACGATGGGCGGCACCAAATAACCCCGCTCGGCGATGTCGATGGCGGGCGCCAAAAGGTCGGCAAACGGCAGTTTGCCAAAGCGGTCGCTCAAAGCCACCCAGCTGCTCACTGCGCCGGGTACCGTCACGGAATCGATGCCGCGCTTAGGGGGTGTGCGGGCGTCTGTGCCGTATTTGCGTTGGAAATACCCAGGCGTCCAGGCTTGGGGCGAACGGCCCGATGCGTTAAGGCCGTGCAGGGCCTTGCCATCCCAGAGAATTGCAAAAGCGTCACTGCCCAGGCCATTGCTCACGGGCTCGCAGACCGTCATGACTGCCGCTGCGGCGATGGCGGCATCTACCGCGTTGCCGCCTTTGTGCAACATGGCCAGCCCGGCCTGAGCACCCAGCGGGTGCGAGGTCGAAACGACATTGCGGGCGAAGAGCGGAATGCGCGGGCTGGGGTACGGGTTTTGAAAATTGAAATTCACAAGGTGCAATGGAGTGGGTTGACGAATTTCGGGGACCGATGTGTCAGTCAAGTGTGATCTGGCGCTCGGCGATGATCTTTTTCCACTTGGCGGCGTCAGCGAGAACCATCTGGCCAAACTGTTGCGGGCTGCCACCCACAGGCTCGATGCCGAGTTTGGCCAGGCGGTCTTTGACCTCGGCATCTTGCAGGGTCTGATTCACTGCGACTTCGATTTTGGCCAGCACCTCGGGCGCAAGTCCTCTCGGTCCGTAAAGCCCAAACCAGGTGTTGGACTCGAAACCCGGAAGCACCTCCGACACGGCAGGCAGGTCTGGCGCCATGCTGGTGCGCTTGGCAGAAGTCACCGCCAGCGCGCGCAGCCGGCCCTCGCGCGCATGAGGGAGGCCGGTGGGCAGGGAGTCAAAAATCATGTCAACCTTGCCGCTGACCAGATCAGGAATCGCCAGAGCCGTGCCCCTATAGGGAATGTGCACGATGTACAGGCCCATTTGCGCCTTGAAGAGCTCTGCCGTCAGGTGCACGATGGTGCCGTTGCCGCTGGACGCGTAGTTGAGTTTGCCGGGGTTCTGGCGCGACAGCGCCACCCAGTCTTTCAAGGTTTTGGCCGGAGACGAATTGGGAACCAGCATGATGCTCGGCGCATTGCCCACGTGTGAGATGGGGGTGAAATCACGCGCGGCATCGTAGGGGATTTTCGGGTTGAGCGCCGGGCCGATGGCGTGTGTGCTCGACGTGGCCAGCAGTAGGGTGTAGCCATCTGGGGCAGCTTTGGCCACCAGGTCTGAGCCAATCGTACCGCCAGCCCCCGGGCGGTTTTCAACAACCAGCGTTTGCCCCAGTTTGTCACCCATTTTTAGCGACAACACGCGCGCAAAAATGTCGGTGGCGCCGCCTGCTGGAAAAGGCACCACGAGGCGAATGCTTTTCGTCGGGTAAGCCTGGGCGTGGACGCTCAAAGGCGAAACGGCAGCCACCGCAAGCATGCTTGCTGCCCAAAAAGCGGCGAAAGGTTTGTAGAAAGGTTTGTAAATGGTCATCACGTTATTCCCTCATTTTCTGCGGCACGGAGACATCAATGAAAACGGCACCCGTAGGTGCCGTTTATTGAGTTCCCGGGCCGGCTAAACCTCTTCCACAAACGCCTCTTCGCGTTTGCTCTTCACGGCGGGCAGCAACACGATCACCACCAAAATTGCTGCAGCAATCAACAAGCCGGCTGAGAGCGGGCGCGTGACAAAAACAGTCCAGTCACCACGTGACAGCAGCAAGGCCCGCCTCAGGTTCTCCTCCATCATCGGCCCCAGAATGAAGCCCAGCAGCAACGGTGCAGGCTCTGCCCCAATCTTGATGAACCAGTAACCGATCACACCGAAAATGGCCACGAGCCAGATGTCGAAGGTGTTGTTGTTGGTCGAATACACGCCAATCGCACAGAACAGCACAATCGCCGGGAACAGGAAACGGTAAGGCACGGTCAGCAGTTTGATCCACATGCCAATGAGCGGCAGATTCAGGATGATCAACATCGCGTTACCGATCCACATGGAGGCGATCAGACCCCAGAACAGCTGCGGGTTGCTGGTCATCACCTGCGGGCCAGGCTGGATGTTATGAATGGTCATCGCACCCACCATCAAGGCCATCACGGCGTTTGGCGGGATACCCAGTGTGAGCAAGGGAATGAAGGATGTCTGTGCACCGGCGTTGTTGGCCGACTCGGGGCCCGCCACACCGCGGATGTTGCCTTTGCCGAATTCGATTTCGCCCGGCTTCAGTTTCACCTTCTTTTCGATCGTGTAGGCCGCGAACGCCGCCAGCAATGCACCGCCACCAGGCAAGATGCCCAGCAGGGAACCCAGCGCCGTGCCGCGCAACATCGCCGGGGCCATGTGTTTGAAGTCTTCCTTGGTGGGCATCAAGCCCGTGACTTTGCCAACAAAAACCTGACGTTCATCGGCGTGTTTGCCCAAATTGCTGATGATCTCGCCGTAGCCAAAAACGCCCATGGCGATGGTGATGAAACCAATGCCGTCCGTCAACTCAGGAATGTCGAAACTGAAACGCGCCACGCCGGAGTTCACGTCGGTGCCCACCAAGCCCAACAGCAAGCCCAGCAAGATCATGCCGATCGCCTTGAGCAATGAGCCTGAAGCCAACACCACAGCGCCGATCAGACCCAGAACCATCAGGGAAAAATATTCAGCCGGGCCGAATTTGAACGCAAGTTCAGTCAGTGGCGGCGCAAATGCGGCCAGAATCAAGGTGCCAACAGAACCCGCAAAAAAAGAACCAATGCCGGCGGCGGCCAGCGCCGGGCCCGCTCGACCCTGTTTGGCCATTTGGTGACCGTCGATCACTGTTACGACGGACGACGCCTCTCCCGGCAAGTTGACCAGAATGGCGGTGGTGGAACCACCATATTGGGCGCCGT
>JANNMM010000060.1:0-29884 GCA_031397915.1 Rhodoferax sp.
TGGTCCATCGTCATGTTGCGACCGATGTCTTGCGCACGGGCACGGGCTAATTCAGCGACTTTGCGCAAAACTTTGCTGCGTTCCAGTGGTGAGGTTTTGCGCCAGCTTTCAAAAGCCTTTTGGGCGCTGCTCAATGCCAAATCCAGGTCGTCGCGCGTGGCGTGGGGCAATTGGCCAAGCACTTCACCAGTGGCGGGGTTGAGAATGTTTTGCGTCTTGCGACCACCGCCATGGATGAATTCGCCGTTCAGGTAGAGGGATTGTTGGGGGTACATGGACGCTGTTTGCTTCAAAATAAAAGGGGTGAATGGGGACTGGTTACGGAATCAGCACGGTGCGGCCAATGACTTTGCCGTGGAGCAGGTCCAGCAAGGCGGCGTTGGCCTCAGAGAGGGGTTTTCGGGTAACTGGAATCGGCTTCATGCCGCTTTGGCGCACCAGGGCCACCAGCTCACGCAGCTCTTCGAGCGTGCCGACGTAACTGCCCTGGATGTTTAATGGCCGCATGGGAATCACCGGCAGGGAGAGCGTGATGTCACCGCCCATCAGCCCGCAAATCACAATGTGCCCGCCGCGCGCGCTGCTGGCCACAGCCAGTGTGACAGTGGGCGTGGCCCCCACCAGGTCCAGCACGGCGCGCGCGCCGCCTTGCGTGGCGTTGATGATTTGCTGGGCGGCGTCGGGCGCTTTGGCGTCCACCACCGAGAGGGCGCCCGCGTCCAGTGCGGCCTGGCGTTTGAGCGGGTCGATGTCCACCACGATAGCCCGCTGGCCACCCATGGCCTTGAGCACTTCAATCGCCATCAGGCCCAGGCCGCCCGCCCCAATGATGACCACGGGGCTTTCTTTGATGCGTTTGCCGAATTTATTGAGGGCGCTGTAGGTGGTGACGCCGGCGCAGGCGAGCGGCGCTGCTTCGGCGGCATCGAGCCCCGAAACGTCCACCAAATAACGCGGATGAGGCACGATGACGTAGTCGGCAAAACCGCCGGGCCGCGCCACGCCGAGGGACTGCGGCTTGATGCAGATGTTTTCTTCGCCGCGCAGGCAGGCAGCGCATTCACCGCAGCCAATCCAGGGGTGAATGAGGTAAGGCGTGCCTGGTTTCACCAGGCCTTTGGGAGCGTCTGGCCCGAGTGACTCGACCGTGCCGCTGATTTCGTGGCTGAGCGTGATCGGCGGTTTGATGCCGCGGTCAGCCATGTTCAGGCGTTTGCCGCCACCCAGGTCGTAGCCACCTTCCCAGATGTGCAGATCGGTGTGGCAAAGACCAGCGGCGCTGACCTTGACCAGTACTTCTGAGCCCTGGGGTTGAGGGATGGGTTTGTCGACCAGCTCCAGAGGCTGGCCGTGGTGCATAACACAATAACAGCGCATTTTAGTGTGAAAAGTATTTAATATAAAATAGCGATTAAATAATATAGTAATTTACTATATATTAAATAGCTAAAAAATCTATAATTCCGTGACTTAAATAGAGAAATTTTATTTTATATGATCAAAAAATATTTAATCTAAGTTGACCTTGTCGCCAGCCAGTCGTTCAGTGCTGGCCACATCCGGGTTTGCGCGCCGCGCCCGGCCACCAGGCCTACGTGCCCGCCTTTGAGGATGATCTCTTGCTTGTCTTTGCTGCCGGCAAGTGCCACCAAATCGCTTGACGACGCATACGGGGTGATGTGGTCTTCTTGCGCCAAGAGGTGCAACAGCGGCATCTTCAACGAACCGAGCTGGGCCTTTTTTCCACCCAACACCCAGGTGCCTTTGACCAGGCGGTTTTCCCGCAAAAACGCGTTCACCATCTGGCGGAACACGCCGCCGGGAAACGGAATATTGTCCTGCTCCCATTTGCCCATGCGCAAGTTGCTCACCACCACGTCACGGTTGTCCATGTTGTTGAGCAGGTTCATCGCGCCCGAGACCTTGCCCAGCGGGCGCAAGGCGCGCAAGGTGTTTTGAACCCAATCGGCCGGCACGTTGCCAAACTCGGCCAAGAGTGCCTCTTCGTCAAAGTCGTTGCCCATCCAGGCTTTGAGCGATACCAGACCATCCGCGTTGACGGGCGTGGCGATGCCAACGAAGTTTTTCACGGGTGCGGCTTGCGCTGTGTTGGGGTGCAGCGCTGCGTACAAAGCCGCCAGCAGCCCGCCCACGCAGTAACCGACAAGCGAGACTTCTTTCTGGCCGCTGTGTTCCAGCACGGCCTGCACAGCGCGCGGCAGGCGGTCCAGCACATGGTCTTCGAGCGTGAGGTTTTTGTGTTCCTGGCGCGGGCTGCCCCACTCGATCATGTAGACGTCAAAACCCTGCTGCAGCAAATATTCGACCATACTTTGGCCCGGCACCAGGTCCAGGATGTAGGGCTGGTTGACCAGGGACGTGACGATCAGCACCGGCACGCGGTACAGGCTGTCGGCTTGCGGCGTGTAGTGGTTCAGGCGCATGGTGCCTTGGGCATAAATGGTCTGTTTGGGCGTGGTACCCAAGGCGCCGGTCATTTCTGCGAAGTCTTCGCCCGCTAAACCCATGCGTTCGAGCGCCAACTGCATGGGGCTGACGGGCAGCCCGGTGACGGTGGACTTGGCCATGGTCAGTTCTTTTTCGAGGCAGCAGGCTTCGCCGGCGGTTTGCGGTCACGGCTGGGCCCAGCCGCTTTGGCCACCGCGCCCTGCTGGTGCAAAGCAGCCGTCAATTGCGCCACTTGGGCCGACAAGGCGGCCAGGCCGTCTTGCACCTGGCCCAGGCGCTCGGCCACGCCTTCGATGTCGCCGCGCGAGGGCAGGTTGGCGCCGCTGAGCGCCATTTGCATCATTTCGCCAAACTGCTTTTGCATCATGCGCATTTGCGAGACTTGCAGGTTCATGGGTGCACCAGCTTTTTCGTCTTTCATCAGCGTGGACATGGCTTCGCTCCATTGCTGTTCAGACTTGGCCACCCAATCGCGCCACATTGTGGCCGGGTTAAATTTGTTGAAATCGGTGGGGTTCATGGGTGCGTGCTCCAGTCAGTTCAAGGCTTCAAAATCGTGCGGCCGCGGACGCGGCCCGCGCGCAGGTCTTCCAGCGCCTCGGTCGCATTGGCCAGGGGCCTTGACGTCAGTGGCAGGGGTGGCAATTTGCCGCCCCTGGCGATCGCCATCAGTTCGTTCATCTCGGCAAGGCTGCCCACATAGGAGCCGCGCACGTTGACAGCCCGCATGGAGACCATGGCGGGCACGAAACTGGTGGCACCGCCAAACAGACCCACACAGACGATGGTGCCGCCTTTGCGCAGGGCGTTGTAGCCAAAGTCAAAGGTGGCCGCCGCGCCGACGAAGTCAATCGCTGCGGCCACGCCGCCGGTGGCCTTGAAGAGATTGCGCGCCGCGCCTTCGGCGCTGGGGTCGATCACTTCGCCAGCACCGGCCTCACGGGCGATGTCCCATTTGGATTTGTCCAGCTCCACCACAATGGGCGGGCGCTCAAACATTTGCGCTGCCAGGCGAATGCCCGAGAGGCCCACGCCACCCGCGCCGATGATGAGCAGCGGGTCGTCTTTGCCCAAGGTACCGACCTTTTTGAGCGCGCCGTAGGCGGTGAGCCCTGAGCAGGCGTAGGTGCAGGCCTGTTCCTCCGCCAGGTTGCCGTAGTCAATCAGGTACTTGGCATGCGGCACAACCACGTGGTCGGAGAAACCGCCGTCTTGCTGGATGCCCAGGGCGCGCGGTTTGTTGCAGATTTGCTCGTCACCGGCCAGGCACACGGTGCAAACGCCGCAGCCAAGCCAGGGGTAGACCACGCGGCGGTCGCCCACTTTGACACCTTGCGCATCGGGCCCGACGGCCACCACGGTGCCGGCAATTTCATGGCCCAGGGTGCGCGGCAGGTTCACTGCGCGCGTCATGTCCATCTTGTTGCCGCCGCCAAGGTCAAAGTAACCATCGTGCAGGTGCACGTCGCTGTGGCAGACGCCACAACTGCCGATTTTGACAATGACCTGCGCACCGGTCGGGGCGGGTGTTTCACGCAGGGCCTGGGCCAGGGGTTTGCCAAAGGCTTCAACTTGGTAGCTGTTCATAGGGATCTTTCGATGGAGAAGGTTGGATTGCAGGTGCTTGAGACGCTGGTATATGAAACGGAAACGCGCGGGGGCACTTGCCGGCCGGGACCGGAGCGCTTATTTTGCAGCTTGTGGCTTTTCACCATCCCGCAGTCGAAACCGCTGGATCTTCCCGGTGGCGGTTTTAGGCAGTTCTTTGACAAATTCGAGCTGGCGCGGGTATTTGACCGGGGCCAGGCGGGTTTTGACAAACGCCTTGAGCTCTTCGGCCTTGGCGTCTGAGGCCAGCGCGGCATTTTTGAGCACCACAAAGGCCTTGGCGCGGGTCAGGCCGTTCTCGTCATTCACGCCGATCACGGCCGCTTCCAGCACGTCTGTGTGTTGTTGCAAAGTTGATTCGACCTCAAACGGCGAGACATACTGCCCGCTGATTTTGAGCATGTCGTCGCCGCGCCCACCGTAGACGTAATACCCATCGGCATCACGAAAGTATTTGTCGCCGCTTTTGGTCCAGTCGCCCAAAAAGGTTTCGCGTGTTTTCGGGCGATTTGCCCAGTAAAAAAGGGCGCTGGACGGTCCTTTGATGTAAAGGTCGCCCAGGGCATCATTGCCAGTGACCACCTGCCCGTCTTCATCACGCAGCTCTATTTCGTACCCCGCAACCGGTTTGCCCGTGGTGCCATAACGCACGTCGCCTGGCCGGTTCGACAAATACACATGCAGCATCTCGGTGGAACCGATGCCGTCGATGATTTCCACGCCAAAATGGCTGGCAAAACGCTCGCCCAGGTCGCGCGGCAAGGCCTCTCCGGCGCTGGAAACCATGCGCAGGGCGGTTTTCTCGCGCTCAGGTAGATCCGGCGAAGCCAGCATGCCGGCAAACCCCGTGGGCGCGCCAAAAAAGACTGTGGGCTTTTTCTCGGTGAGGCGTTTGAAGGTAGCCGCAGGCGTGGGGCGGTCTGCCATCAACAAGGCCGTGGCGCCGACGGTCAGCGGAAACGACAGGCCATTGCCCAGGCCATAAGCGAAAAACAGTTTGGCGGCAGAAAAGGTGACGTCGCTTTCAGTGAGGCCTAGAACACCCTTGCCATACAACTCGGCTGTCCAGTACAGGTTGCCATGGGTGTGCACCGTGCCTTTGGGCCGGCCGGTGGAACCCGATGAATACAGCCAGAAGGCCATGTCGTCAGGCGCAGTGCGGGCAGGCTGCTCCATGGGGGGGCGGATGGAAAGCCAGGCGGGGAAGGTCTGGCCAGCAGCCTGCGGCCCATCGGCCTGAGAAATGATGAGCGTGCGCAACTCGTGCGGAACCATGGCCATGGCGGCCTGTAGCACAGGCAGCAAATTGGCCGAAACAAAAGCGGCCTGGGCGCGGCTGTTGGCCAACATGTAGGCGTAGTCTTCAGCCGTCAGCATGGTGTTCACCGCGACCGGCACCACGCCGGCGTACAGAGACCCTAGAAAAGCCACGGGCCAGTCATTGCAGTCCTGCATCAGCAACAGAACCCGCTCCTCACGCCGGAGCCCCAAGGCCAACAAGCCGTTGGCGCAACGTTTGACTTTGTCGTCCAGTGCGCCGTAGGACAGTGTGCTGCTGTCGTCAATGAAGGCGGCCTTGTCAGCCCGTGTGAGGTTGAGTTTGAGAATATGCTGGGAAAAATTAAACTGCGGCGGCAGCTCGGCGTGAATCGCGGTCAAGTTTGTCTCCTCAAGTGTTAGGGGTTTTGAACCCGGCTCTAATGGCTTTTTTAGATCCGTTGCGTGAGGCCCTGGTGAAACCAGAACCGTGCGCAGGTCGGTCAAGATGTAAAATAATGCACTGCACTGGCCGGATGCATTCCGGCCTGCGACAGGCATTATAGTGCATTTTTTGAAAATAACAAGTTATGCAGGCAGTCGAAAAAATTCGTGGCCAGAAATTGGCGTCAAGCACATCAAGCCTTGCATCGGACGATGCGGCGCGTGACCCGCTTCTGGCTGCTTTGGGGGAGCGGGTGCGCATGATGCGGGCCCGCAAAGGCGTGACGCGAAAGGCCCTGGCGGCAAGTTCCGGTGTGTCGGAGCGCCATCTGGCCAATCTGGAGTCGGGCGCGGGCAACGCGTCCATCCTGGTGCTGGCACAAGTCGCCCGGGCGCTGGACTGCGCGCTGGAGGATCTGGTCAGTGACGCCAGCCAGTTGTCAGCGGAAAAAACGCTTATTCAGGCCATGCTGGCAGGGAAATCTGAAGACGAATTGCACCGTGCGCGCACGGTGATTTCTGAGATTTTTGGCGAAGGCGGGACCAAAGAAGCGCGCCGTCGCCGCATCGCCTTAATAGGCTTACGCGGGGCGGGCAAGTCCAGCCAAGGCCGACAGTTGGCCGAAACGCTGGGCGTGCCTTTCGTGGAGTTGACGCGGGAGATCGAACGGGTGGCGGGTTGCTCGTTGGCGGAAATTCAAAGCCTGTTGGGCCAGGCGGCTTACCGGCGGTACGAGCGCCGCGCGCTGGAGGAGGTTTTGCGCGACCACGCTGACGTCGTAATCGCCACGCCGGGGGGCATCGTTTCCGATGCTTCTACGTTCAAATTATTGCTCTCGGAGTGCCTCACCGTGTGGCTACAGGCATCACCCGCCGAACACATGCAGCGGGTAGTGAATCAAGGCGACTTGCGCCCAATGGCCGGTAACCGCGAGGCCATGGAAGACTTGCAGCGCATTTTGACCAGCAGGGCTTCCATGTATGGCAAAGCAGAGCTTGTGCTGGATACCTCCGGGAAATCACAAGAAGAAAATTTTTCAGACTTGTTGGCGCTGGTAGGCGAGGCCCGGGGCGGCTGAGATTCGAGCGTTGGCGACGCCAACAAAAATGTGTTGCGGACAAATTATTTTTCAAAATTTGCTTGACAGTGCAAAATAATGCATTAAACTCAGCCCTGAAACATGCACAATGATGCATAAACCGCTGAAATGCAATGTAAAGCTCCTGTGGTCCAACCCACCAAATCCGGCATCTGAATTTAAAAACTTTTCGAGGAACATGCAATGAGTGAAACCAATTCCCCAGGCGTGATCGCTGCGGCACCGCGCGTGAACTATGTGACCAAACCCGCTGACTACAAACACTGGAAACTGGCCTTTGACGGCGCCATCGCCACATTGAGTGCCGACTTTGACGAAAACGCCGGCTTGCGCCCGGGCTACAAGCTCAAGCTCAACAGTTATGACCTGGGTGTGGACATTGAATTCAACGACGCCTTGAACCGCATCCGTTTCGAGCACCCCGAAGTGCGCACCGTGGTACTGACCAGCGCCAAAGAGAAGGTGTTCTGCTCGGGCGCCAACATTTTCATGTTGGGTGTCTCCTCACACGCCTGGAAAGTCAACTTCTGTAAGTTCACCAACGAAACTCGCAACGGCCTGGAGGATTCGTCCAAATACTCTGGCCTGAAATTCCTCGCGGCTGTGAACGGCGCCTGCGCGGGCGGCGGTTATGAAGTGGCGCTGGCCTGCGACGAGATTATTTTGGTGGACGACCGCGCCAGCGCCGTCAGCCTGCCCGAAGTGCCGCTTCTGGGCGTGTTGCCCGGCACCGGTGGCTTGACCCGTGTGACCGACAAACGCCATGTGCGCCATGACCTGGCCGACATCTTCTGCACCAGCGTCGAAGGTGTGCGTGGTCAAAAAGCGGTGGACTGGCGCCTGGTCGATGCCATTGCCAAGCCGGCAGTTTTCGCGGCGAAAGTCAAAGAGCGCGCCTTGCAACTGGCCGCCAAGAGTGATCGTCCAGCGAACGGAAAAGGCGTGAGCCTCACACCATTGACCCGCACCATTGAAGCCGACGCCCTGCGTTACCCCAATGTCACAGTGGAGATCGACCGCGCCAAACGCACCGCCACCTTCACGGTAAAAGCTCCGGCCAAAGCCCAGCCCACCGACATCGCCGGCATCGAAGCTGCGGGCCACCAGTGGTACCCGCTGGCGATGGCGCGCGAACTGGAAGACGCGATCCTGTCGATGCGTACCAACGAGCTGGACATCGGCACCTGGCTGATCAAAACCGAAGGCAACGCCGCTGCCGTGCTGGCCATGGACGCCGTGCTTTTGGCGCACAAAGACCACTGGCTGGTCCGCGAAACCATTGGCCTCTTGCGCCGCACCTTGAGCCGTCTGGATGTGTCCTCGCGCAGCTTGTTCGCGCTGGTCGAAGCAGGCTCCTGCTTTAGCGGCACTTTCCTTGAGCTGGCCTTGGCCTGCGACCGCATCTACCACCTGGCGCTGCCCGATGACGCCGCCAAATCGCCCACCATCACCGTGGCAGACGCGAATTTTGGCGTCTACCCAATGGCCACTGGCGAGAGCCGCCTGGGCCGGCGCTTCTACAACGAACAGGCACCGCTGGACGCCGTGCGCGCCGTGGCAGGCCAGCGACTTGACGCCGACGCGGCGATGGCAGTGGGCCTGTGTACCAGCAACCCGGACGACATCGACTACGCTGACGAAGTGCGTATCGCCATCGAAGAGCGTGTGGCCATGTCGCCCGACGCGCTAACCGGCCTGGAGGCCAACCTGCGCTTCAATTCGAAGGAAAACATGCACACTCGCATTTTTGGCCGCCTCACCGCCTGGCAAAACTGGATTTTCCAGCGGCCCAACGCGGTGGGTGAAAAAGGCGCGCTCAAGGTGTATGGCAAAGGCGAGAAGAGCGCCTTCGACTGGAACCGCGTCTAACCCCCACTAAATTCAAGGAGTAACAGCATGAGCAGCATCAACTACAGCGAAAAAATCCCCAACAACGTCAACCTGAGTGAAGACCGCACCTTGCAGCGCGCGCTTGAAGGCTGGCAGCCCAACTTCATCAACTGGTGGGACGACGTGGGCCCGACGGGCGCGACCGACAACGAGGTCTACCTGCGCACCGCCGTGAGTGTGGACCCGCAAGGCTGGGCCCAATTTGGCCACGTCAAGATGCGCGACTACCGCTGGGGCATCTTTTTGAATCCAGGTTCGGAAGACCGCGAAGTGCATTTTGGCGACCACAAGGGCGAAAAAGTCTGGCAAGACGTGCCCGGCGAGCACCGCGCCAACCTGCGCCGCATCATCGTCACCCAAGGTGACACCGAGCCCGCATCGGTCGAGCAGCAGCGCCACCTGGGCCTGACCGCCCCTTCCATGTACGACCTGCGCAACCTGTTCCAGATCAACGTGGAAGAAGGCCGCCACTTGTGGGCGATGGTTTACCTCTTGCACCGCCACTTTGGGCGTGATGGCCGCGAAGAAGCCGAGGCACTCCTCGAGCGGCGCAGCGGCGACGAAAACAACCCGCGCATTTTGGGCGCGTTCAATGAAGAAACGCCGGATTGGCTCTCGTTCTTCATGTTCACCTATTTCACCGACCGTGACGGCAAGTTCCAACTCGCCGCTTTGGCCGAGAGCGCATTTGATCCGCTGGCTCGCACCACGAAGTTCATGTTGACCGAAGAGGCGCACCACATGTTTGTGGGTGAATCGGGCATCTCGCGCGTCGTCCAGCGCACCTGTGCCGCCATGAACGAATTGAAAACCGACGACGTAGGCAAGCTGCGCGCCGCTGGCGTGATCGATTTGCCAACGATCCAGCGCTATATCAACTTCCACTACAGCGTGACGATTGACCTCTTTGGCGCAGATGAATCCAGCAATGCCGCCATCTTCTACAGCTCAGGCCTCAAAGGCCGCTACGAAGAAGGCAAACGCACCGACGACCACGTCTTGAAGGGCCAGACCTACAAGGTGCTCGAAGTGCGCAATGGCCAGCTGGTGGAGAAAGAGGTGCCAATGTTGAATGCACTCAATGAGGTGCTGCGTGATGACTACATTACCGACTCCGTAGCTGGCGTGAACCGCTGGAACAAGGTGATTGAAAAGGCCGGTTTGCCCCAGCGCCTCACGGTGCCGCACAAGGCGTTCCACCGCAACATCGGCGCACTTTCTGGTGCGAAAATTTCGCCGGACGGGCGTGTGGTGAGCGAAGTCGAATGGGCCGCGAACGAGAAAAACTGGCTGCCTTCCAAAGAAGACCGCGCCTATGTGGCCAGCCTGATGGGCCGCGTGGTCGAGCCTGGCAAATTCGCCAACTGGATCGCGCCGCCCAACATTGGCATCAACCGCCAGCCGATTGATTTCGAGTACGTCCGGTTTAATTAGGCCCCCACGCTCCACCGCTGCGCGGGTCGCTGCCCCCCGAGGGGGCTAATGTCGCTTGGGGCGGCCCGGCGGGAAATTGCCCCTGACCCTTGAAGCGGAGACTAAGATAGCCTACAAAACGAGAGAGACAAACCATGAACGCCCTGGTACAAGGCTCAGTGCTCAAGCAGCACCTGATTGACCCTGAGATCTGCATCCGCTGCAACACCTGTGAGGCGATTTGCCCGGTGGGCGCGATTACCCACGACTCGATGAATTACGTGGTCAAAGCCGATGTGTGCAACGGCTGCATGGACTGTATTTCACCGTGCCCCACGGGTTCCATCGATAACTGGCGCATGATGCCGCTGGTCAAAACCTACAGCATCGAAGAGCAGCTCAAATGGGACACCTTGCCCGAGGAGCTGACGGGCGACGCGCTGGCCGAGATGGGCGTCTCGCAAGGTGACGTGGCGCAGGCTGCAGAGGCCACGCCCGCGCCGGCTGCCATTGACCTGACGGGCCAGGCCGCGTTCAATTCCTCCGCCTACGGCGCCACCCAGCCGCCGTGGTCCGCCGCGCACGCCTACACCAACCTGTTTGGCCCGAAGGCTGCAGAAAAATTCATCACTGCCACCGTGACGGGCAACGTGCGTGTCACGGAAGTCGGCAAAACGGCAGGCAGCGACTACGACACCCACCATATCGTGCTGGATTTTGGCAAGACGCCGTTCCCGGTCTTGGAAGGACAGTCCATCGCCGTGATTCCGCCGGGGCACGATGCCAATGGCCGCGCCCACCACCCGCGCCAGTATTCCATTGCCAGCCCGAGGAATGGCGAGCGCCCGGGGTACAACAACCTCTCGCTCACCATCAAACGCGTGCTGGAAGACCACAGCGGCAAGCCGGTGCGTGGTGTTGCCAGCAACTACATGTGTGACCTGAAGGTCGGCGACAAGGTCCAGCTGATCGGCCCCTTTGGCGCAAGCTTTTTGATGCCCAACCACCCGGGCAGCCACATCGTGATGATCTGCACCGGCACCGGCAGTGCACCGATGCGCGCGATGACAGAATGGCGCAGGCGGCTGCGGCAATCGGGCAAATTCGAGGGCGGGAAACTCATGCTGTTTTTCGGTGCCCGCACGAAAGAAGAGTTGCCGTATTTCGGCCCGCTGCAAAACCTGCCCAAGGATTTCATCGACATTGAATTCGCCTTTTCACGCACGCCGGGCGCACCCAAGCGGTACGTGCAAGACGTCATGCGTGAACGCGCCGCCGATTTGGCCCAACTGCTGGGCGACGACCAGTCGCATTTTTACGTGTGTGGCCTCAAAAGCATGGAAGAAGGCGTGGTGCTGGCCTTGCGAGACGTCGCCACGCAGGCTGGTTTGAACTGGGATTCAGTGGCTGCGGCGCTCAAAAAAGAAGGCCGGCTGCATCTGGAGACTTACTGATCGTTTAGGTTGCAGCGAGTACTGCGGAGGTGGCGTCAGCTTGAGGGGCGCACCGCGTAGGCTTGGGAGAGCCGGCGGTTTGACTTCAGGATTGCTGAATGACGAACAAAAAATATAAGTTCTCGAAATTATGAACGAAATAATTAACGGCTAGGTTACAAATATATTAGATTATTTGCTATTAACATCGCTATATAAATTGTCTTAAATTAGTGCAAAACAATTAGTAATATAATAAATAAACGTAAATATCGTTACCTTGAGCGCTTCTTATCCAAGCACCGATTTCAGGAACGCCGCGATGTCGGCAATCTCGCGCGGATGCACGCTATGCGGCATCTGGTAGGTGTGCCATTGCACCTTGCAGCCCAAGGCCACCAAGGCGTCGCGCGACGCCTCTGCGCGGCTTAAAACGATCATTGGGTCCATCGTGCCGTGGGCCATGAAAATAGGCGTCACTTGGTTGGCGCTGCCGCGCTCCAGGGCCACGCTGTCGGCCAGGGGCAAATAGCCCGAGAGTGCAATGATGCCGGCCAGCTTTTGCGGGTGGCGCAAGCCTGTGTGCAGCACCATCGCGCAGCCTTGCGAGAAACCCGCCAAAACAATGCGCGAGGCGGGAATGCCCTGGGCCACCTGGTCGGCGATCAGTGCCTCAAGTTGCAGGGCCGACTTGCGGATGCCTGCGTCGTCCTCTATGCGTTCAAGTTGCGTGCCCTTGATGTCGTACCAGGCGGGCATCACGTAACCATTGTTGAGCGTCACCGGAATCGAGGGCGCATGCGGAAAGATGAAGCGGATGGGCGCAAGGCCCGTCAGGTCGAGCTCGGGCACGAGGCCCGCGAAGTCATTGCCGTCGGCGCCCAGGCCGTGCAGCCAAATGACGGCCGCGCCTGGGTTGGGGGCCGTTTCGATCTTGATGTGGGGCAGTAGAGCGGTCACTTTGAAGGGTTGCTTTCAATGCCCGTTTGGGCGCAAGGGAAATTGGATGCCCAATTATCCCTTCGCCAAGCGCCCCCGCTACAAGAATGGAATCAGCAATAGCGGCAAATACTTCCACCAGGGTGTTGGCGGCTCTTCAATCGTGAATTTTTGGGCGCCGCCGTAGGGTCCGGCAAATCCGTCTGCGTCCAGAGTTTTGATTCGCAGGTAATAGGTGCCAGGTTTTGGTTTGGCGAATTTGGCCGTCGGCTCCGCTACGGACTTCTCGAGCAGCGTTGCCGCAAATTTTGGATCGTCAGACACCTGATACTGAAAAGTCTGGCCAGGCTCACGCGCCTTCCAGCTGAAGGCAATTTCAGTGTCACTGACAGCTGGCGCATCCAGCGCGCCCGGGCTCTCGGGAACCTTGCGCTGGACAAATCCAAACGCATCACCAAAGGGGCCGCGGTCATTGCCCTTGGCCACACTGGCAATACGCCAGAAATAATTGCCAGGCGGCAGTGCAAGTTTGAATTCATTACCCGTGATGTCCTGCCGGTCCAGCAGCAGGGCTTTGAAGTCTGCATTGCCAGAAACCTGGAGGTGGTATTTTTCAGCAGCCTGGGATTCGCTCCATTTGAACGTGACCTCGTCGCCATAAACCTTGGCCCCGTCTGCGGGCTGGTTGATGAAGGGCGCTTCCGGGCGCGCCTTGAGAATGAATTCACGTGTTGCCGACGCGCCTTCCAGACCATCTGCATCCACCGAACGGACTTGCAGCACGTAGGCGCCGTCGGGCAAATCAGCCCAACGAGCTTGGGGTTTGGCAAACAGGTCCTCGAACAATTGACGCTCCGGCGCCTCGCGGGCGAACAGCTTGGTCCTGAACGCTGAGGCACCCGGCTCAGGCTCCCATGCCAGGCTGACGGGCACGCGGTCTGCGAAGGTCGGAATTCCACGCAAAAGCGGCGCGGCCAGGAGTCTCTTTGGCGGCTTCGGTTCTGAGTTGACTTGCGCCAGGGTGCCAAAACCGGCGTTCAGGCGCACCTCGCTTGATTTGCCCTCTGCAGCGACGGCTCCCTCCAGCACCTCGCTGAAGGCGGTTTGTGTACTGGAATCAAATCGGGCCCGAAACTCGGTACCCCGCACGCCCAGGTGAAACGCGGGCGTGGTCACGACGTACCTGGACGCGGCGCTGCTCATGGGCTTGACCTGCGAATCAACCGCGCCTTCCTCGATTTTCAGGCGGGTTTCAGTGAGGCCCGTCTTCCCATAGACCAGCAGGGATTCAATGGACACCTTGCTGGCTGGCGACACCAGAATGCGGGAGCCGTCGATGAAACCCACCGCCACGGTAGATTGGGGGCCCGTTTCTATCCGGTCCCCTGGAAGCAGTTCGGCGCCCGCGACAGTCTGGCCCAGCCGAGCTGTACCGCGCTGAACGATCACGGACCCTTGTGCCTGCACGACCGTTGCAACGGTGGTGTCACTGCGCAGCCAGGCCACTGGAATGCGCACAACGGTTCCCGGCGAGAGGCGCTGGGGGTTGGGCAGGCGATTAAGCTGCTGCAGCTTGCGCCAATCGGTTGCCGGTTTCATTAGGCGCTCGACCAGGCCGATTAGCGTATCGCCTTTGGCGACCGCGTACTTCCACTCGTCGGCGCGTTCTGCCTGAGCAGCCTGTGCTCCTTGACTAACGGCGAACAGACAGGCGCCTAAAATGAGTGCCGCAGCCACGATGCGCCGGAAGCCTGACTGACTGATTTTCATATGCGACGACTCGCCTGGTAATTGAAGGATCAACCTTTGCGCCGAGTGGATACAGTTTGTATCAAAGGTGGTTCGCAATTGTCGGGCGTGATTCTTCAGAACTGCCGCTAAAAATCGGTAATATTGCCCACAACCGCATGGCAATTTAGTGGGAGCATTTGCGGTCTGGACAATATTTGAAAATGGCCAGCCTGCTGTGGGGCATTCAGCGCTTCTCGCTAAAAATTTCACGCACGCTGATTACATCGTCCCATCGCGCGATCAACGCATCTACACAGCGCGGATCAAAATGGAGTCCGGATTGCTGCTTCAGATAGCCTGTTGCTTCCTCCAACGACCAAGCCGGCTTATACGGCCGTTCAGAGGTTAGCGCATCAAATACATCTGCAACCGCGACGATCCGGCTGCACAATGGGATGGATTCGCCCGCGAGCCCGCCCGGATAACCCGACCCGTCGAACTTTTCGTGGTGGGAAAGTGCTATGACGGCGCCCAACTGCAGAAGCTTTGACGCGCTTCCATGCAAGATGTCGTGCCCAATGCGGGCGTGTTGCTTCATGATTTCAAATTCAGCCGCGTCAAGTTTCCCCGGTTTGAGCAAAATATGGTCAGGAATTCCAACTTTTCCAATATCGTGAAGGGGCGCCGCGTCCTTCAATAATTCCAGCTCAGCAGGGCCGAGCCCCAACTCAGCGGCAATCAATGCGGAATAGTGAGACATTCGGCTGATGTGCGATCCGGTCTCATTGTCCCGATGCTCCGCCGCTTTGGACAGCCGGACAACCGTTTCCCGTTCCCGCTCCAGGATTTCACCAGTCGCTTTGCGCACTTCCTCAGCGAGCCAGGCGGCGCGATCAACCAACTTGCGGCGGCTTTCCTCCAGGGTCAACATGTTTTTGACCCTTGCCCGGAACTCAAGCAGGTCCACCGGTTTGGTCAAAAAGTCAGTAACGCCATTTTCGA
The DNA here is from genome assembly GCA_031397915.1 of Rhodoferax sp. Classification (GTDB taxonomy): domain Bacteria; phylum Pseudomonadota; class Gammaproteobacteria; order Burkholderiales; family Burkholderiaceae_C; genus JANYCG01. Next base: position 15,287 of record JANNMM010000060.1, read on the forward strand.
GCGCCGCATAACGGACATCGATCAGGTTATTGGTAGTCACCATCAGGATGGGAGTCTCTTTGAAATCAGGCATCTTGCGAATCCGCCTGACAAACTCAATGCCGTCAATACCAGGCATCATGTAGTCGACCAAAATCAAGCTGACGGAATTGAACTTGACCCATTCCAGTGCCAGCAACGGGTCTGAAAACATGAAATTCTGGCAATTGCCCAGTTTATTCAGCAGCGCACTGAACAAATCCAAATTGAGTTGCGTGTCGTCAACAACAAGTACCGAGTGCTTCATGAAATGGTGAGGCTCAAGTTTTCCGCGACCTTTAAAGTGGGGTCAGCCAGATCGTCACTCAGAGGCACTCCCAAAGGCGATTGTCACCAAACCAGGGGCGCCCAGCTGAGCCTCTGCTCAGACACGCGTGCGATTGGCGCAAGGGTTTCGGTTTCATAAAGCGGTTCAATGAGTCGTGCACTTGAGGAGAGCTGGAAACGGTTTCACACATACTTGATTTCCACTCGTGACAGGAACGATTGAAATTCGACCAGTTGCTCCTTGATGGTCTGGGTATCCCGAATCAGGGCAGCACCTTCAATGATGGCGCCCATCGAACTGATCTGGCCGAATCCAAACGAGCTGCCCGTTCCCAGCATGCTGTGGCCGATGACCCTTATCGACTCGAAATCATTGGAAGCGAGGCCCAGAAAAAGTCCGCCGATGTCTTGCTGGCGTGTTTCCAGGAACAAGGGAATCAATTCAGCGAGATCACCAGGCACCAGGACAACAATTTTTTCATTCATGGATTTTCTTGCTGCGCGAACGTCGCCGCGAATCGTCAAACTGTAGCATGTGCGCGTCCGGCCAAAGCACCGTCCAGTGCCAACTGCAGGGTCGTGAATGAAACCGGCTTCGTCAACAAGTCGTTGCACCCTGCTGCCAGCGCCAAGGTGCGCTGTTCCTCCCCGCGGTGCGCGGTCATGGCGAGGATTGGGCGGCTAAAACCCTGGGCTCGCAGGGATTTCACGGCGTCAAGTCCGTGCAAAACCGGGATTTCCATGTCCATCAATATGGCATCGGGTCCTTCGCGCATCGCCATGGCAACAGCCTGCGCGCCGTCGACAGCTTCCAGTACGGTCAGCCCGAGGCGCTTGAGGTAAATGCACACCAGACGGCGAAGATCATTGGCATCCTCCACAATCAGGATGACGCCTTGCATGGCCTGCACTTCCGGTGCCGCCTGCGCACTATCCACTGACAATTTCTGGAACTCCGACATCGTTGGGGGTTCCGCGAGGTGCACGGTTGGCTGGCCAATCGGTGCCGGGATACGCACCACGAACCGCGTTCCGATACCCAATGCGGAGCTGACGCCAATGGTCCCATTCATCAGGGTAACCAGATCGCGGCAGATCGCCAATCCGAGGCCCGTTCCACCATGTTTGACGGCAACACTTTCACTGGCCTGCTGAAAGGCGACGAACAGGCGAGCCTGCTGTGATTCAGTGAGACCCGTACCTGTGTCATTGACTTCCAGTGACAGCATTCCGCTGGCCCAGCTGACTGCAATCTCAACGCTGCCGGTTTCAGTGAATTTGACTGCATTTCCGACCAGATTCAGCAAGACTTGACGCATGCGAAATGCGTCCATTTCCACGACCTCCGGCGTGTCCAGCGCAAAGCTCGCGGCCAAAGTCAGTGATTTCTCCCTGCCCAGTGGCCGCATGGTGGCGAGGACGTCATTCACCAAAACACGCAGGCTGTCTGGCTGCGTGACGATGCGCACCTGCCCAGCCTCCAGTTTGGCCTGATCCAGAATGCCGTTAATCAGCGCCAACAGATGGCGGCCGTTTCGGTCAATCACTTCGCTGTTATTGACGCGCTCCGTTCTTCCGAGATCGTCGCTTTTCCAGTTGATGTTGTTGAAACCGAGTATGGCCGTCAAGGGTGTACGAAGCTCGTGCGTCATGTGAGACAGGAACTGGCCTTTCAGCCGGTTCGATTGCTCGGCAGCCAGTTTCTCAACCAGCAGCTTCTGGGTCTGCTGGAACAAATACAGTTGCCGCCAGACCAGCGCGCTCACATGAGCCAGAATTCCCGCCAGCAAAGGCATGAATACGGCGATCTTTTGACTCTCAAAATTCGACAGCAAAACGATGCCGGTTGATACCGCAATGAGCCCAGGGAAGGTGAGGATTTGCAGCCAATTCAGGCGTTGTGCCCTTGGGTGCGCTGCGCCCAAAGCCAATATCAGGATGAGCAGAACGTGCCCACCATCCAGTGCCCAATGGCGTGGCCGAAACAGAAGCCCGGTCTTGATCATGACCGGCGTGGCAGCGGCCAGATACAGGCCAGGCAGACGCCCCGCCGGGGTATGGGCAAAGTCCCCAAGAACGACGCTGGAGCTGCCGACATAAACCATCTTTCCGCGCAATGTCTCGGCCATGGTCTGGTACCCGGCCGACCCACTTGCGGCCAGCGCGACCTCATAAAACGGGACAACCCTCAAGCGCCAGTCCTTAGGAAAACGCAGCGCGAGCATGCCTTCGCTATCAGTGGGCAAGTCAACGCCTGCCATTTTTATCCGCCGCGTTGTTTGATCCAATTCAAGCGGCAGACTGGCAGCCTTCATGGCCGCCGGTGCCAGAGAAGGAATTACTTCGCCGTGAACAGAGTGCAAAAGGGGCACCCGCCGAAGCAGGCCGTCCGGATCCGCGCCGACACTGATGACCCCCACGTGCGACCGGTCCATGAATTTTTCAATCGGCAGGGTCAGGTCGTCCCAGGAACGGGCTGGCCAGCCCGCGCCATGTGCCCAGGCGGCCTTGCCAAGTAGCGCCCGATAACCGGCATCATGCCCCGCGCCGGTAGACGGCAGCGAGGCTGCAGCCAGTACGTTTTTGGTGCTCAGCGTCGCCGCAAATTCGTCGTCTCCACGCCGGCCTTCCGAGAACAGGATGTCGAAAACAACGACAGACGCACCTGCCTGCAACAGGTACCGGTTGACCAGCGCGTAAATATCACGGTCATAGGGCCAACTGCCAATTTGTTTGGCCAGACTGGCCATGGAAGCTTCATCAACATCGACCACCACCACCTCGGAAAAATCACCCTCAGGCGCTACCACTGCTGCCAACCGGTCGCCAATTTCCGCATCCATCGCACGCCCCAGCGGCGAGAGCGAAATTGCCGACGCAACGACCAGGCTGAAAATTGAAATAAGTGCGCAGCGGTAGAGGTACCCCATCCTGATGGTCATGCATTGGATCCGGGCAAGGACATGATGGGACAATTGACAACCAGGCCGTTGCGGAAAACTGCTGGGGGTTTCAGAGTCACAGGGGTTGGCCCGGTTTCCATCGTAATGTCGGGGTGAATGGCGTGCAAAAAGTGAAAAATGAACGGTTCAGCAACACGAAAAGCGGTCAATCGGCCATCTAGAATTTGGGCACGTTGCTCGCTGTACCCAATGCACCATTATCCCCGACCGAAATCCCGCTTTACCTTGTGTCTTGTGTTGACACTTGTGTCTGGGCTGGCCTTGCCTGCCATTGCGCAAACCAGCGCCAGGCCTGGCGCCATGGGAAGCGCAAGCCCGGCGCCGGGTGGCAGTGGCAAAGGCCCGTTGCTGCTGCAGCGCATCGACGACGTTTTGTACGGGGTAGACCCGATTTCACTGGCCGTCGTTGACCGCAACCATGTCTCGGGAATTCTTGTGCGTGTCAACGCCAACAAGCCCGGTCCGCCGCTGGATTACAGCCACTTTGTTGCGGCCTGCACGGTTCCAATGCAAGTGGCGTTGCTGGCCACAACGGCCTCGCCGATGGACTTGACGGCTCAAGGCGCCTCGGCGCGCGCACGGGTGCAGGCCGCCTCGGCGCTGGTTCAACCCGGCACTCAACCAACAACAGCGGCAGCGGGCACGCCAGCGCCGGTGAAATTCGTCAAAGCCAACATGCTCGACGGCAGCCGTGCGCTGGCAGAATTCGCCTGCGCCGCGTCACAACGGCCCGCGCAGGCGGCCCTTTTGGCCAAAGATGTGCTGGAAAACGGCGGCCCCTGGGACTTGCGAACTGCACTGTGTGACCTGCAACCCGATGGTGTGTTTGTCACCCGTGAAGACGTGACCGTGCGCTTCAGCGATTCTGAAAAAGTGGTGTCGGTCAACAACCAATGGTTGTCCAGCGGCAAGGTGACCGACAGCGAAATCATATTTGGCAGCGGCACTGCCAAATGGCGCATCGACCGCAACTTTGCCGAGGCAGCGCTGGTAGATTCAACCGGCAAGGTGCTGTTTGCCGGCTCGTGCGTGGCACGACAAAAGCCCTGAGGGCCCGTACCTCCGCGGTTACTCGGGGGAATTCATTGGCCGTAACGGCGCAGCCATTCCTTTTCAAGCGGATCGACCCAGCTGCCATGCGGCTCGGGAAGGGTTGGCGCGAACTGCGCCACCTGGCCGGGCAGGGCTTTGGCGGCAAAACGCGCACGGTCTGCAGCCGGTAACTTCTCCAGCGCCAGCACGGTGGGGTCGCCCCACTGCTCGATGTCGGCTTTGCGGCCCTGGGCTTCGGCCGAGAGCAGAAAGTTGGCCAGTACCTGCGCGCCTTCCTTCGCCTTGGCGTTGAAGGGAATCGCCATGAAATGGGTGTTGCCGATGGTTCCGCTGTTGAATTGGAAGCTCGCAATATTTTCTGACAGTCGTTTGGCGGCGATTTCATTGGCGGCTTCGTTGGGGTTGAAGGTGAAACCCAGCATCAGCTCGCCGTCGCTCATCATTTGCCGCATGGCGCCGTTGTTTTGCACAAACTGCTTGCCGTTTCGCCACAAGTGCGGGTGCAAGGCGTCCAGGTAAGCCCAAAGCGGCGCGCCAGATTTGGCCAGCGCTTCTGCGGTGACGGGCTTGTAGAGTGCGCTGCGGTCGGGGTTGACGTCAACCAGCGCCTGTTTCACGAACGTTGTCCCGTGGAAGTTTGGCGGGCGCGGGTAGGTGACGCGGCCCGGGTTGGCCTTGGCGAATTCCAGCAAGGCGGCCATGCTCTTCGGGGGGTTCGGCACCTTTTTGCTGTCCGCGTAGAAGGTGAGTTGTGCCATGCCCCAGGGCGCTTCCATGCCTTCAACCGGCTCTGAAAAGTCAATGCGTGTGGTGGGTTTTCCGGCCACGTCTACGTACTGGAAATTCGGCAGGCTTTCGGCAAAAGGGCCAAACAGCAGGCCTTCGCGCTTCATGGCCAGAAAATTCTCGCCATTGATCCAGATCATGTCGACTGTGCCATCGGACAACTTGCCGGCGGTTTTTTCACCACGCACGCGTTTGACAACGTCCGCAGTGTCTGTGACTTTCACGTGTTCGAGCTTCACGCCATAACGCTGCATCACCTGGGTGCCGGCCCATTGCAAATACGCGTTGATGCGCTCACTGCCGGCCCAGGCGTTGAAATACACCGTTTGCCCGCGGGCCTTGTTTTCTATGCTGGACCACGGTGTGCCGGTCTGGGCGAAGAGCGGGAGTGCCGCACTGGAGCCGATGAGGGCCAGGGTTTGGCGGCGCGACAACGAAGGGCTTTGTTCAAGGCTTGGTTCAATGGGGGCGGGTCTTTGGGTCATGGATTCGATCGATATTAAAAAGGATTGCCGGTGTGTAGAGGAATGGGTCGGCCAAAAGGTTCAAACCTTACGGTCGCAGCTTACGCCAACAATGCCTGGGCAAATTCACGCGCGTTGAAGGTTTCCAGTTCATCCAGTTTTTCACCCACACCGATGAAATACACCGGAACCGGCCGTTCGCGCGCAATCGCCGCCAACATGCCGCCTTTGGCGGTGCCGTCCAGCTTGGTGACGATCAGTCCCGTGAGGGAAAGTGCGTCGTCAAAGGCTTTGACCTGCATCAGCGCGTTTTGCCCCGTATTGCCGTCAACGACCAGCAAAACCTCATGTGGGCTGGAGGGGTCTGCCTTCTGGATCACGCGTTTGATCTTCCTGAGTTCTTCCATCAAATGCAGCTGCGATGGCAGGCGACCGGCGGTGTCGACCAGCACCACGTCTTTGCCGCGTGCCTTGCCCGCGATGACCGCATCAAAACTTACCGCTGCCGGATCGCCCCCTTGCTGGCTGATGATCTCAACCGTGTTGCGGTCTGCCCACACGGTGAGCTGCTCGCGCGCCGCCGCGCGAAAGGTGTCGGCGGCCGCCAGCAGCACACTGGCGCCGTGGTCTGCCAGGTGTTTGGTGAGTTTGCCGATGGAGGTTGTCTTGCCAGCGCCATTGACGCCCACCACCATCATGACGGTGGGAGTGTGCTGGCCGACCACCAAGGGTTTTTCGAGCGGCTTGAGCAGGTCGGTCAGGGAAGCGATCAAAACGTTTTTCAGCGCCACCGGATGGGTGATGCCGCTGGCCTTGACTTTCTGGCGCAGGTCTGCGAGCAAGAACTCGGTGGCAGAAACACCTGTGTCTGCCATCAACAGGGCGCTTTCCAGGTCGTCATACAGGGCTTCATTGATCTGTGCGCCGCCAAACACACCCGAAATACCTGAAGCCGTCTTGCCAAGGCCAGCCTTGAGTTTGTTCAGCCACTTCTGGCGTTCAGGAGGGGCTGCTGCGCCATCTGACGCCTCCCGCGGCAGCGGGATTTCAATCGGCGCGACGAGGGCTTTGCCAATCATGGACCCGCCCGCCCGTCCCTCAGTCGGCTCTGGCAGCGACAGTTGATTCACCTCGTGCGGGGGAGAAGCGGTTGGGGGTGGGGGTTTCTTTTTGAAAAAGCTGAACATTGGCGGGTTCTTAGAATCACACCATTCTATGAAACGCCCCATCACACGTATTTTCAGTGCCACTCTGGCAACGCTGCTGGCACTGGCCGCCAGCGTGGCGGGTGCGCAAAGCACCGCGCCTGCTGCGGCAAAAGTCGAGCAGTTCACCCTCGCCAACGGCATGACCCTGATCATCAAACCCGACAAGCGGGCACCCACGGCGGTACACATGCTCTGGTTGAGGGTGGGCGCCATGGACGAAGTGGACGGCACCTCCGGCGTGGCCCACGCGCTGGAACACCTGATGTTCAAAGGCACCCCAAACCTGCCGCCGGGGGAGTTTTCACGGCGGGTGGCGGCGTTGGGAGGGCGTGAAAACGCCTTCACCGCGCGCGACTACACCGGGTATTACCAGCAGATTCCGTCGAACCGGATGGAAGACGTGATGAAGCTCGAAGCTGACCGCTTCGCCAACAACCAGTGGAGCGACGAAGAGTTCAAGAAAGAAATTGAAGTGGTGAAGGAGGAGCGCCGTTCACGCACCGAAGACAACCCCCACGCCTTGATGGGCGAAGCCATGAACGCGGCAATTTTTGCAGCGTCGCCTTATCGCCGGCCGATTGTGGGCTGGATGAGCGACCTTGATGCCATGACACCGCAAGACGCCCGTGATTTTTTCCGCAAATGGTACGTGCCGGCCAACGCCGCCGTGGTTGTCGCGGGGGATGTAGATGTCGCTGCGGTCCGCCAGCTGGCTGAAAAATATTACGGTGGCATTGCCGCGCGCGCGCTGCCCACCCGCAAGCCCCAGCTGGAGCCGCAGCAATCGGGCCTGCGCCGCATGGACTTCAAGGTGCCCGCCGAACAGTCCTATGTGACGCTGGCATTCAAGGTGCCGAGTCTGGTGTCGCTCAGCGCACCGGGTGACGCTGACCAGGACGCGATGGCGCTCACGGTGCTGGCCGCCGTGCTGGACGGTTACAGCGGCGCGCGGCTGGATCGGGCGCTCGGGCAGGGCGACGCACGCGTGGCCGACAGTTCAGGCGCCTACAACGGCCTTTGGGGCCGTGGGCCACAGCTTTTTTACCTTGACGGTGTACCGGCGCAAGGCAAGACGCCCGAGGAAGTTGAAAAAGCCTTGCGCGAGCAGGTCGCCCGGGTGGCACGCGAGGGGGTGAGCGAGAGCGAGCTCAACCGCGTTAAAACCCAATGGGTTGCCAGCGAAGTCTACAAACTCGATTCGGTTTTCAACCAGGCCCGCAGCTTGGGCGCTTATTGGGTGCAGGGCCTGCCGCTGGATGCCGGCGAGCAGTTGATCGCCCGGCTGCGCAAGGTCACTGCCGACCAGGTAAAAGCCGTTGCCAACAAATATTTTGGCGACGACCAATTGACGATTGCCACGCTGCGCCCCCAGCCGCTGGACAAAACCCGCAAACCGCGTTCACCACCCTCCGGTGCAAGGCATTGAGCACCACCATGAAGAATGCAAACTGCATGGCGCCTCGCGTCGTATTCGCGGCGCTGCTGGCACTGCTTGGGTCATTCAACGCGATTGCCGGCATTCCCATTGTTCAATGGACGCAAGCGTCCGGCGCGCGGATTTACCTGGTCCAGAGTCCGGCCATCCCGATGGTTGACGTGCGCATCGAGTTCGACGCCGGCACGCGCCGCGATCCACGCGGCAAAGAGGGGCTGGCAAGTGTGACCGCAGGTTTGATGAGCCAGGGCGCCAGAGCCAGCGGTGCCGATGCGGCTCTGGACGAAAACGCCCTGGGTGAGGCCTGGGCCGATCTGGGGGCCTCGTTTGGCGCTGGCGCAAGCACGGACCGCATGAGTTTTTCATTGCGCTCCTTGACCTACCCGGACCTGTTGCCCAAGGCCGTGGCGCTGGCCGCCCGTCTGATCGGTGAGCCGTCATTTCCGCCAGACATCTGGCAGCGCAACCGCCAGCGCATCACCGCTAGCATCAAGGAAGCCAACACGCGGCCAGCCACACTGGCGGGGAGGGCTTTTGCCAACGCCGTGTATGGCACCCATCCCTATGGCAGCGAGGTGACAGAGGCCTCGGTCGCCGCCATCACCCTGGAGGACATGAAAAACCTGCACGCCAGCACCGTTGCGCCTTGCCGCGCGGTGGTGACGATCGTCGGCGCCGTCACGCGGGCGCAGGCCGACGATATGTTGGCGCAACTCTTCGCCAAGGTCAAACCGCTGCCGTCAATGTCGGCCCTGAAGGCCGACTGCTCGCCTTGGGCGGCCGTGCCCGAGATTGCCACGTTGACGGCCGCCAGGAGCGAAAACATCGCCTTCGATTCGGCCCAGGCCCACGTGCTGATCGGTCAGCCCGGATTCAAGCGCGACGACCCTGACTTTTTCGCGATGACCGTCGGCAATTACGTCCTGGGCGGCGGCGGTTTTGTCTCGCGGCTCTATGGCGAGGTGCGGGAAAAGCGGGGCTTGAGTTACAGCGTTTACAGCTATTTTTCGCCCGCCCTTCACGCCGGGGCTTTCACCATCGGCCTGCAGACCCGGCCTGACCAGGCGAACCAGGCGGTACAGGTCTCGCGCGACGTGTTGGCGAAGTTTGTGGCCGAGGGCCCCACCGAAGCCGAACTCAAAGCCGCCAAAGACAACCTGATCGGCGGCTTCGCCCTGCGCATCGACACCAACGCCAAACTGCTGGACAACGTCGCCAACATCGCCTGGTACCGCCTGCCGCTGGATTACCTGGACACCTGGACACAGGCTGTTGACAAAGTCACCTTGGCCGACATCAAGGCCGCCTTCGCGCGCAAACTCCAACTCGACAAGATGGTGACCGTGGTGGTGGGTGGCGCGCCGTGAGTGCGCCCAGCCACGAGGTGCGCATCATTGGCGGCCAGTGGAAACGCACCAAACTCAAGGTGCCCGACCGGCCCGGCCTGCGCCCCACGCCAGACCGGGTGCGCGAAACACTGTTCAACTGGCTCGGGCAGGATTTGAGTGGATGGCGCTGTGTCGACGTGTTTGCGGGCACCGGCGCGCTGGGGTTTGAAGCCGCCTCGCGAGGCGCAAAAGACGTGCGTCTGGTGGAGTCCGACAAAACCCTGATCGTGCAACTGGAGCAGGTCAAGGTGCAGCTGGGCGCCGGTGGGGTTCAGGTACTGCGGGGCGATGGCGTCGTCACCCTGAAAACATTCGCCGGTGCCGGTCTGGATCTGGTTTTTCTGGACCCGCCCTTTACCTCGAACCTTTTCGAGCCGGCGTTGCTGGCGGCGAGCCAGGCCGTGGCCACCAACGGCTGGGTCTACCTCGAAGCGCCGAAAAAATGGACCGACGAACTGCTGCTGCCCTTTCACCTGAGTGTTCACCGCCACCAGAAAGCCGGCGCCGTGCACGCACACCTGCTCAAGCGCGCTGCATAATGCCGCGCATCGGCCCATTGCAGCCGTTCAAATGAAGGATCTCCCATGAGCAACAGCGTGCTTGCCGTCTACCCCGGCACTTTTGATCCCCTGACGCACGGGCACGAAGACGTGGTGCGCCGCGCAACCCAGCTGTTTGACCGCGTCATCATCGCGGTGGCGGCTGGGCACCACAAGAAGGGCGCACTCTTTACCCTGCAGGAGCGCCTGGACATGGTGCGCGAAGTCGCCCGTGATTTCCCGAAAGTCACGGTGGACAGTTACTCCGGCCTGCTGCGTGACTTTGTCGTCGCCAAAGGGGCCAAGGCGGTGGTGCGCGGCCTGCGCGCGGTGACCGACTTTGACTATGAGTTCCAGCTTGCGGGCATGAACCGCACCCTGATGCCCGACGTGGAAACGGTGTTCCTCACACCGAGCGACAAATACCAGTTTGTCTCGAGCACGTTCGTGCGCGAAATCGCCTTGATGGGCGGCGAAGTACAGAAGTTTGTTTCGCCCTCGGTGTACGAGCGCCTGATCAAAAAAGTAAAAAGCCTGCCGGAGGAGTGAGGCGCGCCGGCGCATCTGGCCGACGTGAATTAGGTTCTGCGGTTGCTATGTTATATATAGCAAACTATTGATGTTTTACGTGACTTGAATGCCAATATTTATCGGAATTTTGCTTTGCAAGGCAAAAAGCACTCAATAATTAACACCCATGTTAATTATCGTGAAATTGAAGCCATTCGTGCCAGCGGGGCGGGTTCAAGCATCAGCCTGGCCCAGCCAATCGAGCAGCGCGTTGGTCACAACGCTGGGGCGCTCCATCGTCAGCATGTGGCCACAATCGGCGATGAATTGCAGCCGGGCGCCCTTTATGAGCGCCGCGATTTCGTGAGAACACTCGGGCGGCGTGATCTGGTCACTGTCGCCACACAACACCAGCGTCGGGCACGTTACCTGCGGCAGATGCAGGCGCGCGTCAGGGCGGGCCATGACGGCGCGGTTTTGCTGCACCAGTTGCGCGGTGCCCGCTGCCAGCACGAAGTCCAGGTAAGTTTGTGTGAGTGTGGTGTCTTTGGCACGGCTTTTGTGAAACGCCAGGGACAGGTTGAACTTCAACACTTCTTCGGCGCGGCCCTGCTCGAAAAACACGATTGCCGCTTCACGCAAGGCGCGCATGTCGGGCGTTTCGGGCCGCGCGTTGGTGCCCAGCAGAGCCAGCGCCTTGATGCGTTCAGGCGCCTGGCGCGCGACCTCCATCGCCAGCATGCCGCCCATGGATGCGCCACACAACATCAGGCTGCCCGCGTGTTCCTGCAACAAGGCGCTGGCCATGGCCTGCACGGTGTCAAAGCGGGTGTGCACGTCGGTCACGCGGGTATTCAGCGCGCGCGGCAGTGCGGCGAGCTGGTGTTGCCACATCCGCTGGTTGCAGGCCAGGCCGGGCAGGAGGATGAGGGTGGTCATGGTGATGGGTATAGCTGCCTTGTTCGGCACGGCGGGCCTATCGTGGGCTGCGTTTCAAGGCGTCCCTCGCCAGTTGCTCAAACCAGTCGCGCTGGGCGTGGCTGCCGCCAATCGCAACCAGCTGCGGCAGGGCCATTGCGAGCTGCTCGGCGGCTTGTTTGAAGTTTCCCCGGGCGTGGGCCAGCAGGCCGCGTGCCGCCGGTACGGCCACGTTCGGCCAGGCCGCGCTGCTGGCACCCTGCCGCTTTGCATGCGCCAGCAGGTTTTGCATCAGCACATCGGCTTCGGGTTTTCCGGCCCGCGCCAGGCCGTAGAGGTAGTGCAGATCGAGAAACGGCGAGACCTGATCGGCGGTGCGGCTCACCAGGTAAGCGGCGACGTCCTGCCAACGGTCACCCACGCCCACACCGCGCAACTCCAGGCGCGAGAGCAGCGAGATGGCGTTGACCTGGTCCTGCGAATAGGTTTTGACGACGCCCCAAATCCGGTCGTCATACAGGCGCAGGGCTTCGTCAAACGATTCAAGCTCGATGGCAAAGAGTGCCTGGTGCCACCAGTTGTGGGTGAGCATGAAGGAGTTGAGGCCCTGCCAGGTGTCGCTCATATCGGCCATGAATGCGTAGCCTTCCCGGCTGCGGCCTTGGGTAAGCATCACGTGGGCCACAGCGTGGTGTGACCAGGGCTCCTTGCGGCACAGCTGGATGCCGCGGCGGGCCGCAACTTCGGCGGCGTCAAGCTGGTGGCATTGCTCGTAGCAGAACGCCAGCATGCCGTGGAAGTAGGGCACGTCAGCGGCGGCGTGCTCCGCAGCCAGCGCCTGGCGCAACATCGCGGGCGCGTTGCCGGCGTTGAAATGGTGGTACTGGCCCAGCTTGAGCGAGGCCAGATCGCGCGGAAATTCCTGCACCTGTTCTTCGTGAAGGGCACAGGCGCGCGCGGTGTCACCCGCTACCCATGCGGCAATGGCGGCGACAAAACGGCGTTCGCGCAAAGTGACGGCCGGGTTGGCGTTGATGGCGGTTTGGGCGCGATGCAGAAACGGCCACGCGTTGGCCGGCGCCTCGCGTGATTCGGCAAACATGTGCAGCGCCGCGCAGTAGGCCTGCAAGATGGCGCTTTCATCGTCAGCCGCGATCTTCAGCACGTTGACCACGCGCGCCTCGCAGGCGATCACGCCTTCGACAAAATCGTTGACGGCGCCGAGCCCGCTGGGGTCAGACAAGGTGACCGGGTTGCCCAGGCTGTCAGTCAACACGGGCAGGCCAGTTCAAACGGTTGGCACTTCCGGCCAGGGGCGCTGTGGCTTGCGCAGCAGCTCATAAGCGCGCGAGACCCGAAGCACACCCAGGTCGTCAAACCGCTGCCCGGCAATCTGCAAACCTATCGGCAAACCGTCCGATGTGTAGCCGCAATTGATTGACGCGGCCGGTTGTTCAGACATGTTGTACGGCACCGTGAAGCCAATGTGCTCCAGACCGTGCAACGGGTCATTGGTGGGCGAAGGCAACTCGGCGGCAAAGGCAGACACCGGTGAAGTCGGCGAGATCACAAAATCAAATTCGCCGCAGGCCAGAACCGTGGCAACACGAACGGCGTGGGCCTGGCTGGTGGCCACAAACACCTGCTGGCCCGTCATGCCGGCCGCGCTGTCGGCCCATTGGCGGATGTAGGGCAAGACGGCGGTCTTTTTCTCCGGCGCCAGGGCATTCAGGTCAATGTACGAGCGCATGCGCCAGGCATGGTCGAGGCCCTCGAGCATGGCCATGGTCATGAAGGGTTTCATCGGCGTGACGATGGCGCCTGCCGCCTCCAGCAGCCTGGCCGCGTTTTCAACCGCAGCACGCACTTCGGGCTCGACGGCAAGGCCGCAGCCAGCGTCGAGCAGGAGCCCGATTTTCAAGCCATGCAGGTGCTCAGCGCCCTGATCGAATTCGCGCCAGGCGATGTCCTGGTACGGCAGGCTCATGCTGTCGCGCGCATCGGGCTGCGCGAGTACCTGCATCATGAGCGCCGAGTCGGCCACGGTGCGCGTCATCGGCCCGGCTGCGCGCCCGGTATAGGGTGGGTCGATCGGGATCCGGCCCAGGCTGGGCTTCAGGCTGTAGATGCCGCACCAGCCCGCCGGCAGGCGCAGGGAGCCGCCGATGTCTGTACCGATGTGCAGAGGGCCATAACCGGCCGCAGCCGCTGCGCCCGCGCCAGCGCTGGAGCCGCCCGGGCCTTTGCTCAGGTCCCACGGGTTGCGCGCTAGCGGGTGGAAGGTGGAAAGCCCGCTGGACAACATGCCGTAGTCGGGCATGGTGGTTTTGCTGACCATGACCGCGCCGGCTTCGCGCATGCGCGCCGCCGGTGGCGCATCCGCCAAGGCTGGCGTGAGCGCCACGGCAGCCGTACCCAGCGGCGTGGCGTCGCCCTTCGTGGCGATGTTGTCCTTGATGGTGAGTGGCACGCCATCCAGGGCCCCGCAAGGTGCGTTTTTCAGCCAGCGCGCCTCGGAGGCTTTGGCCTGGGCCAGCGCCAACTCGGGCCGCAGCAGCCAGGTGGCATGGATGTGCGGCTCCCAGCGCTCGATATGGTCCAAAACCGATTGTGTGACTTCAACCGGCGAGAGCGTACGCGCGCGGTAGGCGCGCAGCAACTCCTGCGCGCCCAGGTCATGCAAAGCCATGTTTGAAGTGTTCAAGCCCAGTGGATTGACGCCAGGTCGTTCACAAAAATCGGCATGTCTTTCCACAGGCCTTTGAGGTTTTTGTCCGCCAGCGTGATCCATTGCGGCTGGTACAGGAAGGCGTGCACGGCTTCATTGGCCAACATGCGTTGCGCGTCGCCGAGCAGTTTGGCGCGGTCGGCCGGGCGCGGCGTGTTTTTGATCTTGTCAAACAAGGTGTTGAACGCGGGCGACTCGTAGTTCCAGTAATACCCCGGCTTGGCAAAGTTGCCCAGGTCAAACGGCTCGACGTGCGAGATGATGGTGAGGTCGTAATTCTTGTTGGTGTAGGTCCCGCTC
>JANNMM010000110.1:0-2171 GCA_031397915.1 Rhodoferax sp.
GAACGACATACAAATTGTTGCGATTGGAGAATGCTCTGGTGTATCAACCACTTGCCTAAATAAGTGACATTTAGTTGCCAGTTTGCATTTTTCTGAATGTAAATTTCGCCGACATCGCACCCGGCTTTTCAGCCATGCATAAAGTCATGCCACGCGCAATCAGTTGCGCGGGTTGTTTGGATTTAAGGTCCTGAGATTGATATCGCCATATTAAATATCGCAAACGATTCTGATCGTACGTGACTTGAAGGCCGGCATATTCCAAAAACTGGCAATCAGGGCGGGAATGGCACTATTAACATGGGTGTTAATTAATAGCGCCGGGTGCCGGCCGATTTATCGCATTCTTACTCTACCCGCCGCACAGACGTCGGCTTGAAGCCCAAGTCCGCCACCTTGCCTTTGCGCGCGCGAAGTGCCCGTGCGTTGTTGAGGCTTCTGATTTCCAGGGTTTCGTCCCGTGCCTTGCCGCCACGGCCAATGCCGTTGATGCGCACGCTGCGGGTGTAGGCGGCAGCACCTGCGAGGCTGTCTTTGGGCTCCAGGTCGATCAGCATCAACCCGCGGCCTCCGTTGGCCAGCGCTTTGATTTCACTGATCTCAAACGTGAGGATGCGCCCGCCCGTGGACGCGCAGGCCACGTGGGTCGCCGGTGCGATGGCCTTGGTGACCAGCCCTGGACTGCCCGACTCGCCCGCCGGCGCCGGCGTGGACACCACGGTGCCCGCGACCACTGAGGGCGCGCAGATCGATTCACCCTCCTGGCAGGTGATAAAAGCTTTGCCAGCGCGCGGGCGCGAAGTCATGTTTTCCACCTTGGCCAAAAAGCCGTAACCGCCCGAGCTGCTGAGCAGCAACACGGCCTCGGCTGCGGCGGCAAAATAGTATTTGAGCTGGGTGCCGGGTTCCAACTCGACCATCGTGGTGATCGGCTGGCCGTCGCCGCGCGCCCCAGGCAGGCTTGACACGGGCACTGAATAGACACGGCCGTTGCTGCCAAAAGCCAGCAATGTATCGACCGTGCGGCATTCGAAGGTGCCGTAAAGCGCGTCGCCCGCCTTGAAGGCGAAGCTGTCGGGCGCGTGGCCGTGTGCGGTGCGGGCCCGCACCCAGCCTTTTTCGCTGATGACCACGGTTACGGGTTCATCAACCACCTTGACTTCCAGCACCGCCTTCTTTTCGCTCTGAATCAAGGTGCGCCGGGCATCGGCAAAGGTCTTCGCGTCGGCTTCAATCTCGCGCACCATCAGTCGCTTGAGCGCCGCCGGGCTGCCCAGAATCTCTTCGAGTTTTTTTTCGTCTTCGCGCAGTTCCTTGAGTTCCTGCCCGATCTTGATGGCTTCCAGCCGCGCAAGCTGGCGCAGGCGGATTTCAAGAATGTCTTCGGCCTGCCGGTCGCTCAGTTTGAAGCGCGCGATCAGGGCCGGTTTGGGCTCATCACTCTTGCGAATGATGGCGATCACCTCATCGATATTGAGCAGCACAATTTGCCGCCCCTCAAGGATGTGGATGCGGTCCTGCACCTTGCCCAGCCGGTGGCGCGAGCGCCGCTCGATGGTGGTCTGGCGGAACTCGATCCACTCGCTGAGCATTTGCCGCAGCGACTTCTGCGTGGGCCGGCCATCCCGTCCGACCATGGTGAGGTTGATCGGCGCGGAGGTCTCCAGGCTGGTGTGCGCCAGCAGCGTGGTGATCAGTTCCTGCTGTTCGATGCGGCTGGTTTTGGGCTCACACACCAGGCGCACGGCCGCGTCTTTGTTGGACTCATCGCGGATCGCATCGAGCACTGCGAGGATCGTCGCCTTGGACTGGTTTTGCTCCAGGCTCAGGGCCTTTTTACCAGCCTTGACCTTTGGGTTGGTCAGCTCTTCAATTTCTTCGAGCACTTTTTGTGTGCTCACGCCCGGTGGCAGCTCGGTCACCACCAGTTGCCACTGGCCGCGTGCCAGCTCTTCAATCTTCCAGCGCGCGCGCACCTTGAGTGAACCGCGCCCGGTGCGGTAGGCGTCGGCAATATCGGTGGCGCTGCTGATGATCTGGCCGCCACCCGGATAGTCGGGCCCGGGGATCAGCGCGGCGAATTCGGCGTCGGGCAGCCGGTCGTTGCGGAGCAGCGCGACCGCTGCGGCGGCGACCTCGCGCAGGTTGTGGCTCGGCACCTCGGTGGCCAG
>JANNMM010000117.1:0-23493 GCA_031397915.1 Rhodoferax sp.
CATTTGCGTGACGCACTCGACCTGGTGGCCAAGCGCCACCCTGGCGTGTTGTTGCGGTTTGGCGGCCATGCGATGGCGGCCGGCTGCACCGTGCACCAGGACCGGCTCGCCGAATTCGAGCAGGGGCTTACGCAGGTCGCGGCCGAATGGCTTGACGCGGCGACGCTTACCCGCCGCCTCGACACCGACGGCCCGCTCGACGCGCAATACCGCCGCGCCGACATGGTCGACACCCTGCACCATGAGGTCTGGGGCCAGGGCTTCGCGCCGCCCGTGTTCAGCGAAACGCTCGACGTGGTGTCCCAACGCCTGGTGGGTGAGAAACACCTGGCGCTGAAACTCAAACACCAGGGCCAGCCGGTTGACGGCATCTGGTTTGGCCACACCGAGCCGCTGCCGCCACGCGCCACGCTGGCGTTTCGCCTGGACGCGGACGAGTGGAATGGGGTGCGAAGGGTGCGGTTTTTGGTGGAGGCGATTGAAAATTAAATATTTCAATAAAATTTACGTTAAAATTAATTAATACCAAGTCACGTATTTGTTTAAATTATTGCTAGATTTTTTAATATATTTATCGATTATTATTTATACATTTTTTTAATTAAAATCTAAAATAATCAGGTTTTATAGCCCCCTTCACCCTAGGGAAAACCCCGCAGAGCCTAAAATTCACCCGTGACTGCCATCCTGAACGCTGACCTGCATTGCCATTCCATCGTCTCAGATGGCACCTTGACCCCCGAGCTGCTGGCCGAACGCGCCGCCAAAAACGGCGTCGAGCTGTGGGCCTTGACCGACCATGACGAAATTGGCGGGCAGCACCGCGCCGCTGCGGCTGCGAAGGCGCACGGCCTCAAATACCTCACCGGCACCGAGATTTCCGTCACCTTTATCGGCACCACGGTGCACATAGTCGGCCTGGGCTTCAACCCGGACGACGCCCGCATGCTGGCTGGCCTGGCGAAAACCCGCGGTGGCCGGCGAGAGCGGGCGCAGGAGATTTCAGATGGCCTGGCCAAAGTCGGCATCAAGGGCGCTTACGAAGGCGCACTCAAACACGTGGGCAACCCGGATCTGATTTCGCGCACCCACTTTGGCCGTTATCTGGTCGAAGCCGGCGTCTGCAAAGACACCAACGAAGTCTTTCGCAAATACCTCACCGAAGGCAAGCCCGGCTATGTGGAACACAAATGGGCCAACCTCAAGGAAGCCGTGACCTGGATCAAGGAAGGTGGCGGCATCGCGGTGATTGCCCACCCGGCGCGCTACAAATTCACGGCCAATGAAGAGTACGCCCTTTTCAGCGAATTCAAACAACACGGCGGGCAAGCAGTGGAAGTGGTCACCGGCAGCCACACCGTGGCCGAATACGACACCTACGCCAAAACCGCACTTGAATTTGGCCTGGCCGCGTCGCGCGGCAGCGATTTCCATGACCCGGCGGAGTCCCACACCGACCTGGGCACGCTACCGTATTTGCCGGGCAACCTGACGCCCGTTTGGGAGCTGCTGGCGGACAAAATCCAGTGATGCGCATGCAGGCGTCAGCGGGGCGAAAGGCGCTCACGGCGCACCAACGCAGCGTGTTGACGGGGATAGCCATGGTGCTGGCTGCAGTCGCCTGCTTCGCCACACTGGACACCACTACCAAGTTTTTAACCGCCAGCGTTCCCATGGCCATGACGATGTGGTTCCGCTTCACGTTTCAGGCGCTGGCCACCACCGCCCTCGTTTTGCCACAAAAAGGGCTGGCCGGCCTCAAGTCGGCGCACCCGCGTTTCCAGCTCGCACGCGGCTTGCTGCTGGTGACCTCCAGCGCATTGGCGTTTACCAGCCTGAAGTTCACGCCAGTGGCAGAGTTCACTGCCATCGTGTCGCTCACGCCCTTGATGATCACCTTGATTGCCGCGCTGAAATTGAAAGAGCGCGTGTCCCTCCTGCGTTGGGCGCTGGTGGTCGGTGGTTTTGTCGGCTCGCTCATCATCATCCGCCCGGACGCTGACGACTTCAACTGGGCGCTGTTGTTGCCGCTGGCGCTGGTGGGCACCAGCACCGCGTTTCAGTTGCTCACCAGCCACCTGGCGCGCACCGAAGACCCGGCTGTCACCCACTTGTACACCGGGTGGATCGGCATGTTGATCGCCTCCGTGGCGCTGCCTTTTTTCTGGGTGACCATCAGCGCCCAGTCGCTGTGGCTGGCGCTGGCACTGGTCGGGCTGATGGGCACCGTTGGGCACTTCGTTTTGATACTGGCCTACAAACGCGCCACACCGGCCGTGCTCACACCGTTTCTCTATGGCCAGATCGTGTTTGCCATGCTGGGCGGCTGGCTGCTTTTCTCGCAGGTGCCCGACGCCTGGTCGCTCCTGGGCATTGCGCTGATCACCGGCTGCGGCGCCCTGGGCACCTGGCTGACGGTGCGCGAATCACGTGAGTCGCGCGGCGCGCGGGTGGTGCCGGAGCCGGCCGAATCCTGAACCAAAAGCTGACATGGCGCAATATTTCGAAGTCCACCCTGAAAATCCGCACGCGCGCTTGCTCAAGCAAGCTGTAAGCCTGCTGGAGAAAGGCGGCATTCTGGCGGTGCCGACCGACTCCAGCTACGCCCTGGCCTGCCATCTGGACGATAAGGACGCCGCCGAACACCTGCGCCGCATTCGCGGTGTGGACGACAAACACCACCTCACGCTGCTGTGCCGCGACCTCTCGGAGCTGGCCAACTACGCGCGGGTGGACAACCAGCAGTACCGCCTGCTCAAGTCCGCGACGCCAGGGCCCTACACCTTCATCCTGCTCGCCAGCAAGGAGGTGCCGCGCCGGGTGAGCCACCCACAGCGCAAAACCATTGGCCTGCGTGTGCCGGACCACAAAACCCTGAACGAGTTGCTGCTGCTGCACGGCGCACCATTGCTGGCCACGACCTTGATCCCACGCGGCGAAACGGAGCCCCTGAACGACGCGCAGGACATCCGTGAACGCTACGAACACGATGTGGCCGCCGTCATCGACGCAGGCGCCTGCGCGCTGGCGCCCACCACCGTGATTGACCTGAGCGGCAGCGAACCCGTGGTGATACGCGAAGGCCGCGGGCCTCTGGCGGCACTGGGCCTGTAAAACAGTCTGAGACAATTCGCCCATGGACATCGCCCAACTGATTCAAACCGTTCTCATCTACGCCCTGCCGGTGCTTTTTGCCATCACCGTGCACGAGGCCGCGCACGGCTATGCCGCCCGGCACTTTGGCGACAACACGGCCTATGTACTGGGCCGCATCACGCTGAACCCGCTCAAACACATCGACCCGATCGGCACCATCCTGATGCCGCTCATGTTGTACTTCGCCACCAGCGGCGCCTTCCTGTTTGGTTACGCCAAGCCGGTGCCGGTGCGTTTTGGCAACCTGCGCAACCCCAAACGCGACATGGTCTGGGTGGCGCTGGCCGGCCCGGGCGCCAACCTGGCGCAGGCGCTTGGCTGGGGCATCGTGTTTTACCTGCTGATCGGCATGGGCGTGGACGAGCGTTTCTTCCTCACCATGTGCAAGGCCGGCATCATGGTCAACCTGGTGATGTTCGCCTTCAACCTGTTTCCGCTGCCGCCGCTTGATGGCGGGCGCATTTTGGTGGGCCTGTTGCCCTACAAACAGGCCGAGCTGGTGTCGCGCCTGGAGCCCTGGGGGTTTTTCATCGTCCTGGGCCTCTTGCTGATGGGCGTGGTCGACAAACTCTGGATGCGCCCGCTCATGGCCGCCACTGAATCCGTGCTGGGGCTGGTGTTGTCGCCGCTGGCGTATTTGGTGCGTTGATAGCCATGGCTGCCACACCCGCATTGACCCGTTTTCTCACTGGCATCACCACCTCGGGCACGCCGCACCTGGGCAACTACGTCGGCTCCATCCGCCCTTCCGTGCAGGCCAGCCAGCGCGCCGACGTGGAGAGTTTTTATTTCCTCGCCGACTACCACGCGCTCATCAAGATTGACGAGCCCGCGCGCATCCAGCGCTCCACGCTCGAGATTGCCGCCAGTTGGCTGGCAGCCGGGCTCGACCCGTCACGCGTCACGTTTTACCGCCAGTCGGACATTCCTGAAATCCCGGAGCTCACCTGGTTTCTGACCTGCGTCTGCGGCAAAGGGGTCCTCAACCGCGCCCACGCCTACAAAGCCGCGGTCGACAAAAACCTCACCACCGGCGCCGAGGCAGAGGCCGACATCAACACCGGCCTCTTCATGTACCCGGTGCTGATGGCCGCCGACATCTTGATGTTCAACTCGCACAAGGTGCCGGTTGGGCGCGACCAGGTTCAGCACCTGGAGATGACGCGCGACATGGCCAGCAGCTTCAACCACCGTTATGGCGAACATTTTGTGCTGCCAGACGTCGTCATCGACGACAACGTGGCCACCCTGCCGGGCCTGGACGGCCGCAAGATGAGCAAGAGTTATGACAACACGATTCCGCTGTTTTCATCGCGCGAGCAACTCAAGAAGCTGATTGCCGGCATCGTCACCGACTCGCGGGCGCCGGGTGAACCGAAGGACGTTGACGGATCGGCGCTTTACCAAATCTACCAGGCGTTCGCCTCGAGCGAAGAATCGGCCGCGCTGCGCAAAGCCTACGCCGATGGCATTGGCTGGGGTGATGCAAAAACGCTGCTGTTTGAGCGCATCGACCGCGAAATCGCCCCCATGCGCGCCAGCTACGAGGCGCTGATGGCCGACCCGGCAAAAGTGGAAGCGATCTTGCTGGCCGGGGCTCAGAAGGCGCGCCAGTTGTCAACCCCGTTCATGGCCCGCTTGCGGCAATCGGTGGGGCTGCGCGACTTGCGCCAGGGCGCGCAGGCAAAAGCGGAAAAGTCCGTCAAAACCGCCCTGCCCAGCTTCAAGCAATACCGCGAGGCCGACGGCCGGTTTTATGTCAAGTTCGTCGACGCGGCAGGCAAATTGCTGCTGCAAAGCCCGGGTTTTGAGTCGCCCAAAGACGCAGGGCAGCTGGTGCGCGCGCTGCAGGCCGGTGGCGCGCCATTGAATGGCTTGACGCTGGGAGAAGGCGCCACCCACGAGGCCGTCAATGCGGCCCTGGGGCAGCTTCGCGAAGCCGCCTGAGAACTTTTCACGCTGGTAGAATCCAGCCTTCGCGGAGAGATGGCAGAGTGGCCGAATGTACCTGACTCGAAATCAGGCGTACCGCAAGGTACCGTGGGTTCGAATCCCACTCTCTCCGCCAGTTTCCATGGCCCCTATTGCATCCGGTCCCGCCGCACCAGCTGCGGAAACCACTTCCACCACAATGCCGCCACGGCCAGTGTGGCAACGCCGCCCACTGCCACTGAACCTACTGCGCCCCACCTGGCCGCCGTGACGCCGGATTCAAACTCGCCAAGCTGGTTGGAAGCCCCGATGAAAATGCTGTTGACGGCGCTTACCCGGCCGCGCATGGCGTCTGGCGTTTCCAGTTGCACGAGGGTTTGGCGCACCACCACGTTGACCATGTCAGCCGCGCCCGAGAGCGCCAGTGCCACCAGGGAGATGAAGAAGACGGTTGACGCCGCAAACGCCAACATGCACAAGCCGTAAGCCACCACGGCCAGCAGGAGTTTTGGGCCGACTTGGCGGCGCAAGGGCCAGCGGGCCAGCGCAATGGAGGTAATCAAGGCGCCCACTGCCGGTGCGCTGCGCAGCAAACCCAGGCCCAGGGGACCGACGTGCAGGATGTCTTTGGCAAAAATCGGCAAGAGTGCGGTGGCACCACCCAAAAAGCCCGCCATGAGGTCCAGCGACAAGGCGCCCAGCAGCAGTTTGCGCTGCCAGATGAAGGTGACACCCGCAAACACGGTTTGCAGGTTGACGGGCTCATGATCTCGCGGCGCGCGTGCAACCCGGGTTGCCAGCAGCAGGGCCAGTGCGACAAGCATCAGGGCTGCGCAGGTGGCGTAAACCGCGCTGTCGCCCAACGCGAAGATCAGGCCGCCCAGCGCCGGGCCGCCCACCACGGCGGCCTGGATGCCCGAGGCGCTCAAGGCCGTGGCGCGGGGCAACAGGAGCGTGGGCACCAGGAGCGGCGTCAACGCCTGCTGCGCCGGCATCTGGAAGGCGCGCACCGAACCGATGACCACCGAGGCAAACAGCAACAACTCGCGCGTCAAAGCCGGCTGCCAGGCGGCTGCGGCCCCCGCCGCATGCGCGGGCAGTGACGCGCCAGCCAGCACCACAGCCACGACCAACTGGGTGAAATAACAAACGGCCACGATGTGCGGGCGGTGGACGCGGTCCGCGAGATGCCCGGCCGGCAAGGTCAGCGCCAGTGCGGGCAGGAATTGGTAGAGCCCGACCAGCCCCAGGTCCCAGGCGCTGCCGGTGATCTCATACATCTGCCACGCCATGGCCACCAGCAACATCTGGTTGGCGGTGGTGCCAAAGAGGCGCGCGAACCAGACGCGCACAAAAGCGCGCTGGCGCATCAGCTCGGTGAATGTGTCCAAGGGGTGTCCAGGGCGGCCTTTGGGCAGGCCCCTTCAGGCCGGCAAACTTATCTGCGGATGGCCGCCAGAACGTCGACCCGCTTGAGCAACTCGCGGTCGTTCCAGGGCTTTTTGAAGATGCCAAACAGGCCGCGGATGTCGTTCACCCGCGCCTGCATGTCTTCGTGGCCGGTGATGGCGATGACGGGCAGGTCTTCGGTGTCGAGGCTGCCCTGAATCGCGGCGATCAGTTCGATGCCGTTCATGTTGGGCATCTCCAGGTCGGTGATCACCACCGAGAACCGGTTTCTGGCCAATTCTTCGAGCGCCTGCACGCCGTCATTGGCCGTAACGACCTCGTAGCCCTGGGTTTCAAACAGCTTGCGCAGCTTGGCGCGCGGCACGGCGGAGTCGTCCACCACGAGGATCCGGACCTTGTTCGCCGCAAAGCCCGCGTCGGGCGCACCGGTTTTGCGCAGGTCGATGACCTGGGTTTTCTCATGGGCGCTCAAGGGCAGGTCAATGCCGCCGCCAGGGGATATGCTGACGCCGTGCGCGGTCTCATAGGCCTCGAATCGCCCTGTTTTCCCGACGGCGATATCGACCGACTCGGCCGTTTCCGCACGCCCTGCAATGGGCGGCGGCTCCGGGATGTCTGGCACACGGTCTCCACCCCCCCTGCGCAAGCCAAAGAAAATCAGCAACAGGCCGATGGGCACGGCAATGGCAAACGGCACGAGGTAGGCCTGGAACAGATCAGCCAAATTGAACATCATGAAATGGGGTCTCGCGCTCGGAAGGGTGTGTTCGTGCCGTGGTCGGCGTTACACCAAGTATCAATCGCAATGCATAGCAGGTCAAGCTGGCGTGGCGCGGGCGTCACGCAGAAAGTGTTGTGAGCCCGCCCATGTAGGGATGTAACACGGCAGGCACTGTCACCGAGCCGTCTGCATTCTGGTAGTTTTCAAGCACGGCAACGAGGGTGCGGCCGACTGCCAGGCCAGAGCCATTGAGGGTGTGCACCAGCTCGTTTTTTCCCTGCGCATTTTTGAAGCGGGCCTGCAGGCGCCGCGCCTGGAAAGCTTCGCAGTTGGAGATGGAGCTGATCTCCCGGTAGGCATTTTGGCCGGGCAGCCAGACTTCGAGGTCGTAGGTTTTGGCCGCGCCGAAGCCCATGTCGCCTGTGCACAGCGACATCACGCGGTACGGCAAACCCAGTTTTTGCAAAATGGCCTCGGCGTGGCCGGTCATGGCCTCCAGCGCCTCGTAGCTTTTCTCGGGGTGCACGATCTGCACCATCTCAACCTTGTCAAACTGGTGCTGGCGGATCATGCCGCGCGTGTCGCGCCCGTAGGAGCCCGCTTCCGAGCGGAAACACGGTGTGTGGGCCGTGAGTTTGATGGGCAACGCCCCCGCTGGCACGATGGCATCGCGCACAAAATTGGTCAGCGTGACTTCGCTGGTGGGAATGAGGTAGAGCGCGGCGTTGTCGGCTATGGGTTCGCCATCCTGTCCGCCTTTTTTGGCCGCAAACAGGTCACCCTCGAATTTGGGCAATTGGCCTGTGCCTTTGAGTGTGTCGGCATTGACGATGTAGGGCGTATAACACTCGGTGTAGCCGTGCTCCTGCGTCTGCACATCCAGCATGAACTGGGCCAGTGCGCGGTGCAAGCGGGCGATCGGGCCTCTCATGACGGTGAATCGCGAGCCCGTGAGCTTCACGCCCATGTCGAAATCAAGACCCAATGGTGCGCCGATGTCGACGTGGTCTTTCGCTTCGAAATCCAGCGCAACGGGTTCTTTGCCAGAAGGGCTCCAGCGGCGGACTTCGACGTTGCCGTGTTCATCAGCGCCAATGGGTACGCTGTCGTGCGGCAAATTGGGCACGGCCAGCAACAAACCTTGCAACTCGCCTTGCAGCTTCTCGAGCCGCGCCGCAGACGATTCGAGCTCACTTTTGAGCGCATTCACCTCGGCCATGGCCGCATCTGCGTCGGCGGCGCCACCCGGGCCTTTGGCCTTGAGCTGTCCGATTGCCTTGCTGAGGCTGTTGCGTTTGCCCTGCAACTCCTCGGTGCGCGCCTGAAGTGTTTTGCGCTGCAACTCCAGGCTGCGAAACGCGTCAACGTCCAGAAAGTTTTGCGGTTTTTTGCGGGTCTCAAGGCGGGCGATGGCTGAATCGAGGTCTTTTCTCAGGAGGAGGATGTCAAGCATGTACTGATTTTAGATTCAGGGTTGCGCCATTGCGGCTCAGTCCACCTTCAAGCCCTTGGGCAGCGGAAATTTGGTGGTTTCCTGCACACCATTCATCGTGCGTACCGACACCGCGCCCAGGGCCTTGATACGCTCCATCACTTGCCTGACGAGAATTTCTGGCGCCGACGCGCCGGCGGTGAGGCCCACACTCTGTTTGCCGTCGAGCCACTGGGTTTGCAGTTCATCGGCGTTGTCGACCATGTAACTCGGCACACCCAGCTTGCGTGCCAGCTCGGCCAGGCGGTTGCTGTTGGAACTGGTCGGGCTGCCCACCACGATCATCACGTCCACCTGGGGCGACATGAGTTTGACGGCGTCTTGCCTATTCTGGGTGGCATAACAGATGTCTTGCTGCTTGGGGCTTTGCACTTGGGGGAAACGCGCTTTCACGGCCAGTGAAATCTCGGCCGCGTCGTCCACGCTGAGGGTGGTTTGTGTCACCAAAGCGAGTTTCTTGCTCTGGCGCGGCTGGATGCGGGCGACGTCGGCAACATCCTCTACCAGGTGGATTCCGCTTTCAAGCTGGCCCATGGTGCCTTCGACTTCCGGGTGGCCCTTGTGGCCAATCATGATGAACTCAAAACCTTCCTTGTGCAGCTTGGCGACCTCGACATGCACCTTGGTGACCAGCGGGCAGGTGGCATCAAAAATCTGGAAACCGCGCGCCTGCGCTTCCTGCTGCACGGCCTTGCTGACACCGTGGGCGCTGAACACCAGCGTAGCGCCGGGCGGCACGTCGTTCAGGTCTTCGATGAAGATCGCACCTTTGGCCTTGAGGTCGTCCACCACATAAGTGTTGTGCACAATTTCATGGCGCACGTAAATCGGGCGGCCAAATTTGGCCAACGCGCGCTCGACGATTTCTATCGCCCGGTCAACCCCCGCACAAAACCCGCGCGGCTCGGCAAGAAGGATGTTGACCCCCACGCTTGCCACTTCGTGTGCTGCGCTGCCCCCGAAGGGGGCCGTGCCTTGCTTGGGGCTGCCCGGCGCGGCGGCGCCCCCCACGCTTGCCACTTCGTTTGCAGCGCTCATAAAACCCCAATCAGGTGTACTTCAAAGCTCACGGGCTGGCCGGCCAGCGGGTGGTTGAAGTCGAACAAAACGGCACCGCTTTGTTCTGCGCCGTCTGAGCCGGCCTTCACCTGCAGCACCGCCCCGGCGTATTGCGCCAGGCCATCGGGCGTGGGGAATTGCACAACATCGCCCACCCGGTAAACCTCCAACGGGTCGCCCAGGGTTTTGAGCAATTTGCGCGCCACCCACTGCACCATGTCGGATTTGCGTTCGCCAAAGGCGCTGCCGGCTGACAACTCGAAACTGGCACGGGCGCCCTCCTCCAGGCCGACCAGGCAGGCTTCTACGGCCGGCGACAATTCGCCCGCGCCCAGGGACAAGGTGGCCGGTTTGCCGCTGAAGGTGTTGATGATGTCGCCCGCAGGGCCCGCCAAGCGGTAGTGGAGGGTCAGAAAAGAGCCCGGCTGGACGCGGGCTCGGGTGATCGTTGTGGGGGTCATGAAACTCTCGATAAACTGGCCCTTATTGTAGAAACCCCCTGGCCGCCCTGTAGATTTCTCCTTCAGGCGTATTTTTCAGAAATTCCATGTCCATCAAACACCTTCCCGCAGACGCCCGCCCGCGCGAGAAGCTATTGGCGCGTGGCCCCGGCGCGCTGAGCGACACCGAACTGCTGGCCTTGCTGTTGCGCACCGGCATCCAGGGCAAAGGGGTGTTGCAACTGGCCGAAGAGTTGCTGAAGCTGGCCAAAAACGACAGCGGCAGCGGCGGGTTTGACGGCATTGCCGGCCTGCTGAACGCCACTGCTGATGACCTCAAGCGCGTCAAAGGCCTGGGGCCGGCCAAACGCTCCGAACTGGTGGCGGTGCTGGAACTGGCGCGCCGCGCCCTGGCGCAGAAATTGACGCAGCAGACCGTGCTGGCAACCCCGGAGGCGATGAAGCAGTATTTGCAACTCCAGTTGGCCGCCCGGCCCTACGAGGTGTTTGCTGTGCTGTTTCTGGATGTCGGCATGCGCATGATCGCGCTGGAGGAGATGTTTCGCGGCACACTTGCGCAAACGTCGGTCTACCCGCGTGAGGTGGTGCTCAAGGCCCTGCACCTCAAAGCCAGCCATGTTGTGTTGTCCCACAACCACCCCAGCGGCTTGGCCACGCCCTCCAGGGCCGACGAAGCCCTCACGCGCACGCTCAAGGCGGCGCTGGCGCTGATCGACGTCAACGTGCTGGACCACGTGATCGTTGCGCCGGGTGAGGCATTTTCAATGGCTGAACGGGGGCTGATGTGAACAAACTAGTCGCGCAAACCCCGCCCAAACTCCGCCTGACGGCGCTTGCCGACCTGAAACAGGTAAAAGTAGACATCGCCAGGCGCACCGGGCTTGAAGCCCTTGCCAGCGCGCAGCGGGCGCTGGTGCGGCAACGCGCCGACGCCGAGCGCAAGCTCTTTGCCAACGCGGCGGGCCAGGTGAAAGCCCTGCCCGACAAACGCAGAACACTCCTGAAGCAGGAGCCCCCTGCGCCGGTTCCGCGCCAGCAGCTGCTGGACGACAAAGCAGTGATGGTGGAAGCCATCAGTGACGAGTTTGATGTGAGCACCCTGCTCGACGTGGACGACACCCTGAGTTACCGCCAAAGCGGCATTGGCACGGACGTGACGCGCAAACTGCGCCGTGGGAACTGGAGCATTCAGGCCCAGCTGGATCTGCACGGGCTGCGCAGCGACGAGGCACGCGAGCGCCTGGGCGCATTCATTCGCGAGTCGTCAAAAAATGGCGTGCGCTGCGTGCGCATCGTTCACGGCAAAGGTTTAGGTTCGCCCGGCAAGGCGCCGGTGCTGAAAAACAAGGTGCACGGCTGGCTCGTGCAAAAGAAGGAAGTGCTGGCCTTTGTGCAGGCCAAACCGGCTGATGGCGGGGCCGGTGCTGTGGTCGTGCTGTTGGCTTCGTCGCCCTGATACGGGCGGCTGGAAACCCGATTGGCTTTGCGTCAAGCCGGCGTGTTGCGCATCCAGTCTGCCGTTTTGTAAAACGATTCCCGCAAACGCGCGCGAAGATCGTCGGGAACACCGGTTTCACCCATCGCCTGGTCCATGCAGGCGAGCCATTGGTCGCGCTCCAGAATGCCAATCTTGAAGGGCATGTGCCGCGCCCGCAGGGCCGGGTGGCCGAACCGCTCGGTGTAGTGTTGCGGGCCACCGAGCCAGCCGCAAAGAAACCAAAACAGTTTTTGGCGCGCATTCACAAGGGCCGAGCCGTGTACGGCACGCAAGGCCTGGTAGCCGGGCTCCAGATCCATCAGGTCGTAAAAACGCTCGGTCAGAGCCTTGACGCTGGCTTCGCCGCCCATCCACTCAAAGTGACTGGCGAATTTTGGTTTTTCTTCAATGTTCATGCCGCACTATTTAAAAAAGACTTGAATATTTTTATACTTAATTTTATTAATGAATAAAATAACGACTAAGTCACGAATTTATTAAATTAATTTCTACCATTTTAGATGAAAATATAATACTAAATTAATCTAAATACAAACTTAAATTAATATTTAACGTATATTGAAAGATCCATTGTTGATGCGCAATCATCTCATTGCGCCGCTTGTCGAAGGGTCTCGACGACTGGTCGGCGCAGCACCTCGCGCAAGCCCCACCAGCCCGCGCCCAGGGCCAACACGGCACCCGCCAACGCGCCAAACAGCGGCACCCAAAGCGACACCGTCCATTCAAATTCAAAAACGTATTTGGCCAGGGCCCAGCCCACAACGGCGGCGACCACCGATGCGAGAAATCCGGCCAGCAAGCCTACGCCGACCAGCTCTGCACGTTGCACCTGGCGCAACAGCGACGCGCGCGCACCCACGGCGCGCATGATGGCGAATTCGCGCGCACGCTCTTCACGCGTGGCCGTCACCGCGGCAAACAGCACCACCAGACCGGCGGCGAGGGTGAAGCCAAACAGGAACTCGACTGCGCCAATCACCTGGTCCAGCACCCGTTGCACCTGCGACAGGGCCTGCGACATGTCCACGTTGGTGATGTTGGGAAATTGGCGCACCAGGCTGTTGTCGAAGCCTTTCACGTCGGGCGCCTTGAACGCGCTCATGTAGGTGGTGGGCACATTGGGCAAACTGGCAACCGGGTAGATCATGTAGAAATTGGCCCGCATCGAGCCCCAATCGACCTTGCGCACCGAGGTGATTTTGGATTCGACCTGGATGCCGCCAATGTCAAACTTCAAGGTGTCGCCGAGCTTCAAGCCCAGTGTCGTGGCCACATATTCCTCAACGCTCACCGCGCCCGCTTCGTTCTCGGTCCATTTGCCGCTGGTGACCTCATTGCGCTGTGGCTGTTTGACACTGGTGGAAAGGTTGAACTCCCGGTCCACCAGCCGCCGCGCGCGGTCGTCGCTCAAGGCGGCTGGCGCCACCGTTTTGCCGTTGATCTCGACCAGGCGGCCGCGGATCATCGGGTACCAATCGAATTTTTTGACACCGGCGTCATTGAGCGCCTTCAAAAATCCGTCGGCCTGGTCGGGCATGACATTGATGACAAAGCGGTTTGGCGAATCGGGCGGTGTGGCCTTGCGCCAGCTGTTGATCAAGTCGGTTCGCAGCAGCACCAGCAGCACCAGTGCCAGCAGTCCCACCGCCAGGGCGCTGATTTGCACCACGGCGTAGGCGGGTCGCGCCGATATTTGCCGCGTGGCCAACACCAGCCAGCGTGGCGCGGTGGCTTCATTGACAACGCGACGCAGCAATTTCACCGCCAGAAAACCCAAACCCGCAAACACGGCGACTGCACCGGCAAATCCGCCAACGGCAATCAAGCCCAATTTGAGGTCGCTGCTGGCCGCCAGCAACAAGGCGGCGAACCCGGCAACGCCAATCGCCAGAACCCCGAGCGACGCCGGTTTGAGATTGCCCACGTCACGGCGGATGACGCGAAGCGGTGGCACCTGGGCGAGCTGCAAGACCGGCGGCAAACCAAAGGCGAACAGCAATGTCAAACCCATGCCCAGCCCGAACATCACGGGCCAGAGCGTGGGTGCGGGCAGGCTGGCTTCAACCAGACCGGCCAGCAGCAGCACGAAGCCATAGTGCACGGTGTAGCCCAGGACGACGCCCAGGGTGCTGGCCAGCAGGCCAATCAGCAGAAATTCAAAGGTGTAGGCCAGCGCCATGGTTTTTTGGCCAAGGCCCAGAACACGCAACATGGCGCAGTCGTCCAGGTGGCTGGCTGCAAAGCCGCGCGCAGCCAGTGCCACAGCCACGGCGCTGAGCAAGGCAGCCAGCAAAGCAACCAGATTCAAAAATTTCTCGGCGCGGTCCATGGTCTGGCTCATTTCGGGGCGACCCGCCGAAAGCGCCTCAACGCGCACACCGCGCACTTCGGGCTTCTTCACCTCGGCCTGCGCCCAGTCGACAAATTTCCGGACTTGGGCGTCTTCACCCGCCACGGCCATCCGGTAGGTAATGCGGCTGGCCGGCTGGATTAAACCGGTGGAGGCCACGTCGGCACGGTTGATCATCACGCGGGGGGAGAAATTCATGAAACCGGCGCCCCGGTCCGGCTCGATCACGATTACCGTGCTGATGAGCAGGCTGGCGTCGCCCAGCAGCAACCGGTCTCCCATACGCAGGTTCAGGCTTTCCAGCAAGGCACCTTCAATCCAGGCTTCACCCGGCTGGGGAACGGCGCTGGTACGCGACTCGACGCCGCCGGGCTCTGGCGCCGTGGTGAGTTTGCCGCGCAGCGGGTAGCCGCTCTGCACGACCTTCAACGCCACCAGTTTGGAGGCGCCACCTTGCGCGTCACTCGCGCGCGCCATCGTCGGGAACGCCATCGTTCCTGCAACGGTCAAGCCATGTTCACGCGCTTTGGCCAGAAAAGCAGGGGAAGTGGGCTTGTCACTGGAGATGACAGCGTCGCCACCGAGCAACTGGCGCGCGTCACGCTGCAGGCCGCCTTTGAGGCGGTCGGCGAAAAAACCCACGGCCGTGAGCGCCGCGACCGCCAGCGTGACGGCCAGGATCAACAGGCGCAATTCGCCCGAGCGGAAGTCGCGCCACAGCGTGCGCCAGCCAAGTTGCCAGAAGGGAATGTTCATACCACTGACGTCACCTTAACATGATCCCAAAGCCCGCAAACCATTGCAGGCCAAGCCACACATGGGCCCGCAAGGGATCAAATCAACCCGCAACGCGAAGCTTTGGCCCAGCCAGTTCGGGTTGCAGTACCAGCCGCCCGGACCCGGTGTAACAGAGAAAGTGCTTGTTGGTTGCCCGCCCAATGGTACAAAGCCCCAGGTTTGCAGCCACGGCATGGCCCATTTGGGTGATGCCGCTTCGGGAGATGACGATTGGCACCCCCATTTGCGCGGATTTGATCACCATTTCACTGGTGAGCCGGCCTGTGGTGTAAAACACCTGTTCTGCGGCGGGGCCCGCGGTTTGCGGATTCAGCCAGATCCAGCCGGCGATGGTGTCCAGGGCATTGTGGCGACCCACATCTTCCACAAAAGTCAGGAGTTCACCACCCCGAAACAACGCGCAGGCATGCACCGAACCGGCTGACTTGTAAGTGCTTTCCTTGAGCCGGATGGCGTTCACGATGGCGTACACCTGCGCTTGGGAAACCGTGGCACCCGGCAGCACAATGGCGTCGATGTCGTCCATCAGGCCCCCAAACACGCTGCCCTGCCCGCATCCCGTTGTGACGACGCGTTTGGACGTTTTGGCTTCAATATCGGAAATGCCGTGGCGGGTTTTCACGGCGGCGGCCCCAACCTCCCAATCAACGGTGATGGATTCGATTTCGTCCACCGACCCAACCAGGCGCTGATTGCGCAGAAAACCCAACACCAGCATTTCCGGGCTTGCGCCAAGCGTCATCAGCGTCACCAGCTCGCGTTTGTCCACATAGACCGTCAAGGCACGCTCCGCCGGCACCGAAACGGCGACAGATTCGCCGTACTCGTTGGTAGCGGTGGTGGCGTGCGTGAGGGGTGCCTGTGACTGGGTCAACCTGGGCATGCGATGGCGCATGGACGCTCCGGACGGCGCGTGTGGAGGAAACGCCCGACGGCGTTGGTCCTTGGCTGGCGCGCAGGGTGCCGAGTCAGGCCGGGCTTCGCTCAAGACTTCTTGGCGGGCACCGGTGAACCGGCTGCGGCTGGTGCAGTGGGCGCAACGGCAGCAGCTGGGGCAGGTGCAGGCGCAGCGCCGGCAGGTGTGTACGCGAACGGACCAGGGTCGGCACACGGCGGTGTTGCGGTGGCGGCTTTGACTGGCTTGCCCGCACTCGCCGCTGTTTTCTGGTAATTCGCGGCCGACTTCTCCATCGACTTGCACAACATATAACCGTCGACCTTGGCGCTCCAGGCGGTTTTGGCGGCAGCCTCGGCCGCTTTGGCCTTGGCTGCGTCGTCCAGTGCCGGCGCGGCGGGCAGCTTTGCCCAAGCACCACCACCAGCCAGAGCGCCGACAACGACTACCAGAGTCGCGCAGATCATTTGTTTCATCGTGTCAATCCTCTATCAAGCCTGAACGGTTTGGGCTGGCGGCGCGGGTGGCAAGGTCGTGCTGCGTTGGGCGGGAATTTTGCCGGCTTTTACATCGTCGAACCATTCCTCATGGTGCTCCTTGGCCCAGGCTTCATCGACGTAGCCGGTGCGCATGGCACCGTAAGCGCCTTCCATGCCCAAGGTGCCGAGGTAGATGTGGCCCATGAACATGGCCATCATCAAGATGGCCGCCACGGCGTGGATCATGTGCGATATTTGCATGGTGCTGCGCTCATAGAGCAGGCCGGGCACCAGTTTGTCGAGCACCAGACCAGAGCCGACGACTGTGAGGCCCAGCAAAAACACGCCCCCCCAAAAGATCACTTTTTCGCCAGCATTGAAGCGGTGCGACGGTACCTCTTTGCCAGACATCAAGCCGCCGCCCTTGAGCAACCAGCCCAAGTCGCCCTTGCGTGGGAAGTTGTCTTTGACGAAGGTCAGAATGACAATCACCAGCGACACCGCAAACACCGGCCCGGCAAAGTTGTGCGCGGTCTTGAGCGCGTAAGTGAACCAGCCGAAAAGGGCGCTTCCAATCACTGGTTGGATGAAAAACTTACCGAACGCCATGACCAAGCCGGAAATCGCCAAAATCGAAAACGCAATGGCGTTAGCCCAATGCGCCGAACGCTCAAAGGGGGTGAAGCGTTCGATCTTGCGGCCAGTATCTGGCGCGTGCTGGTTGAAGCTGCCTTTGCGCCAATAAAACAGGGCAATCGCACCAAACACGATCAACACCAACGAGCCGCCGTAGGGAATGATCCAGTTGTTTCGAACCTGCCTCCAGGCCTCACCTGCGTTGGTAAGGGGCGCGCCGGGGTACTGCGCAAACGGCTGGATCAAGATGCCCGCCTCGGGCGCCTCAGATTTTGGCAAGCTGCTGGTGCCCTGCGCGCCCGCGCCGACGGCCCGCCAGACTGGCGCGTTGTTGCCGGGCTGCACTTTGGCGCGGTCTGCATTGGTTTGTTTGTCGTACCCAGGCTCATTGCTGGCGTCGGGTTTGACTTCAAAGATGTTCTGACTTTGGATGCCGCCCGCAGCCTGGGCCGCTGGTGCAGCGGCAGGTGTGGCGGCGGGCGCTGCACCAGATGTTGTTGGGCTGGTTTGCGCGTGGCACACGCTCAAACCCAACAACGCTATTACAAAAGTAGCTTTCAGTGACCGAAACATGCGGGCTCCCCGGTCAGTTGGCTTTGGAATAATCGTTTTGACCGTTTTGCATGCGCGTCTTGAGGTGTTGCTCCCAGCTGGCCTTGTCGCCCGGCTTCCAGCCTTGCGCGACAAAAGCACTGCCGGTGCCGGTAAAGGCCGCAGCATCTTTTTTGCTCGCACTGCCCGCGTTGAGGTCTTGCGGCTTGTCGCCACAGGCTGCCAATACCAGCGCTGCAACCACGGCCAGGGAGAGTTTCATCACCGTGCTCATGATTTGGTGGCAGGTTGTTGCGCAGCAGGCGGCTGCCCAGCTTGCTTGGAACCGTAGGCGGTGCCCCAGCCCCACACTTCGGCGCCTTTGCCGCGTTTGAGCACGCGGCCCCGGAAAATATCGGCAACCACATCGCCGTCACCCGCTAAAAGTGCCTTGGTGGAGCATTGCTCGGCACAAGCCGGCAGCTTGCCTTCTGCAAGGCGGTTGCGCCCGTATTTCTCAAATTCGGCCTGGCTGCCGTTTGCCTCTGGGCCACCGGCGCAGAACGTGCATTTGTCCATCTTGCCGCGAACACCGAAAGTGCCCTGCGACGGGAATTGTGGCGCGCCGAAAGGGCAGGCATAGGAGCAATAGCCGCAGCCGATGCACACGTCTTTATCGTGCAGCACCACACCCTCGTCGGTGCGGTAAAAACAATTGACCGGACAAACCGCCATACAGGGCGCGTCACTGCAATGCATGCAGGCCACCGAGATGGATTTTTCGCCAGGAACGCCGTCGTTCAAGGTAACCACGCGGCGGCGGTTTACGCCCCAAGGGACTTCGTTTTCGTTTTTACAGGCCGTGACACAGCCATTGCATTCGATGCAACGCTCGGCATCGCAGACAAACTTCATTCTTGCCATGATTTTTCCTTATGCTTTCTCGACGTTGCAGATCGTCGTTTTTGACTCCTGCATCATCGTGACAGAGTCGTATCCGTAAGTCGTCGCTGTATTGACTGCCTCTCCACGAACCACCGGTGCCGCGCCATTCGGGTAATAAGCCAGCATGTCCTGCCCTTGCCAACGGCCGGAGAAGTGGAAGGGCATAAACACCGTGTCTGGCCCGACACGTTCGGTCACCAGCGCCTGCACATTCAGGCGCGCTCCGGTGGGTGACGACACCCAAGCGCGCTCGCCGTTGCGAATCCCTTTGGCCGACGCCAGGGACGGGTTGATTTCGACGAACATTTCCTGCTGCAACTCGGCCAGCCACGGGTTCGAGCGGGTTTCTTCACCGCCGCCTTCGTATTCGACCAAGCGCCCCGAGGTGAGGATGAGCGGGAACTTCTCATGCACTTTGTCGACGATGTTTTTTGCCTGGATGGTTTTGTACAGGGTCGGCAAACGCCAGAACGCTTTCTTGTCGTCATGCGTCGGGTACTTGGCCTGCAGGTCAGCGCGGTTGCCGTACAGCGGCTCGCGGTGTTGCGGAATGCCGTCGGGGAAATTCCACACCACGGCCCGCGCTTTGGCGTTGCCAAACGGGTGGCAGCCATGCTCTTTCATCACCACACGGATGATGCCGCCGGAAGAATCGTTCTTCCAGTTCTTGCCTTCAGCAGCTACCTTTTCAGCGTCGGTAAGTTCATCCCACCAGCCGAGTTTCTTCAGGAGGATGTGGTCAAACTCCGGGTAACCGGTGGTGATGTCGGCACCTTTTGAATGCGAGCCATCTTCGGCCAGCAAATTCACACCCGCACGTTCCACGCCGAAGTTGGCGCGGAAGTTGCCGCCGCCCTCCATCACGTGTTTGGAGGTGTCGTACAAATTGGGCGAGCCGGGGTGTTTCAACGCCGCATTGCCATAACAAGGCCATGGCAAGCCAAAATAGTCGCCGCCCAGGTCGTAACCGGTTTCCTTGTCTTTGCCGCCTTTGGATTTGAGCGTTTTTACATCAAACACATGCATGTTGCGCATGTGGGCCTTGAGGCGCTCGGGTGTCTGGCCGGTGTACCCGATGGTCCAGACCGAAGCGTTGATCTCGCGCAAGATGTCTTCTGGCACGGGCTCGTCCATGCCTTTGACTTTTTGCATCTTGTAGTTCTTCGACAACTCTTTGCCAAAGCCCAACTTGTCGGCAAACTGCTGCATGATCATGTGATCGCTGCGGCTTTCCCACAGCGGCTCAATGACTTTTTCCCGCCACTGGATGGAGCGATTCGACGCTGTCACCGAGCCCGACGTCTCAAACTGCGTGGCTGCAGGCAGCAGGTACACGGCGCGGTTCGGATTCAAGTCTTCGGCCTTGCCGGGCATCGCCGCCATGGCTGCAGTGGCCGATGGGTAGGGATCGATGACCACCAGCAAATCCAGTTTGTCCATGGCGCGTTTCATCTCCAAACCGCGCGTCTGTGAATTGGGCGCATGGCCCCAAAACACCACGGATCGCAGGTTGGAATCCTGATCAATCAGCTCGTTGTTCTCCAGCACGCCGTCGATCCAGCGCGACACGGTCATGCCGGGTTTGCCCATCATGGCGGGCGTGGCATAACGCCCCTTGATCCATTCGAAATCAACACCCCAAACCTTGGCGAAGTGCTTCCAGGAGCCTTCGACCAGGCCGTAATAACCCGGCAATGAATCGGGGTTCGGGCCGACATCGGTCGCGCCTTGCACGTTGTCGTGGCCACGGAAAATGTTGGCGCCGCCGCCCGATTTGCCGATGTTGCCCAAGGCGAGTTGCAGGATGCACGAAGCGCGCACGATCGCATTGCCTGTGGTGTGCTGGGTCTGGCCCATGCACCAGACGATGGTGCCGGGGCGGCTCTCGTTGAGCATCGTTGCCACTTTGAGCACTTGCGCCTCTTTCACGCCGCAGGCTTCTTCGACTTTCTCGGGTGACCACTTGGCCAGGATGTCTTCCTTGACCTTGTCCATGCCGTAAACACGGTCGTTGATGTACTGCTTGTCTTCCCAGCCGTTTTTTTAGATTTGGTACAGCAAGCCAAAGAGGAATGGGATGTCGGAGCCCGAGCGAATCCGCACGTATTCGTCTGATTTGGCGGCCGTGCGGGTGTAACGCGGGTCCACCACAATCATCTTGCAGCCGGTCTCCTTGGCATGCAACATGTGCACCATGCTCACGGGATGTGCTTCAGCGGCGTTGGAGCCGATATACATCGCCACCTTGGCGTTTTGCATGTCGTTGTACGAATTTGTCATCGCACCGTAACCCCAGGTGTTGGCAACACCCGCCACCGTGGTGGAGTGGCAAATGCGCGCCTGATGGTCACAGTTGTTGCTGCCCCAGAGGCTGACAAACTTGCGCATCAGATACGCCTGCTCGTTGTTGTGTTTGGAGGAGCCCACCCAGTAGATTGAATCTGGCCCGCTCGCTTTGCGCAGTTCCATCATCCTGGCGGTGATTTCGTTCAGCGCCGTATCCCAACTGATGCGTTCATATTTGCCGTTGACCAGTTTCATCGGGTAACGCAGGCGGTATTCACCGTGCCCGTGTTCCCGCAACGCAGCGCCCTTGGCGCAATAACCACCCAGGTTCAAGGGTGAATCGAACACAGGTTCCTGCCGTACCCACACGCCGTTTTCAACCACAGCATCGACCGCGCAACCGACCGAACAATGGGTACAAACCGTGCGTTTGACCTCAATCTTGCCCGTGCCAACGCCGACACCGCCCGGCGCAGCCTTGGCTTTTTTCACCAAGGTGAGTTGCGTGGCGGCAATGCCGACGCCCACACCCAGCCCGGAGCGGCGCAGGAATGCGCGCCGATCCATGGTCGGCAAAGCCTGTGACAGGCCCCGGCGCAAGCGGTGAACAAACGGCGACGGCTGGGAAGAACTTGCCGCCCCGCTCATTGCCACTGCTGCGGCTCCCGATTTCTTGGTCAACAACATATGAGTCTCCTGCGGGCGGGTTTAGATAAGGGTCGACTTGTAGTACTGCTTGACGTGTTCAGACAGCGTGTACCCACCGCCCTTGGCCGGCGGCGCCTTGACTTCGGTGCTGGCAGGGACTGTAGCCCGAATGCCAGGCAAAAAAGCCGCAGTGGCGGCAACCGCGCCCAAGGTGGTTGCACCGGCAAACAGCTTGCGGCGAGACACCGGCGAAACGGGTGAATTGGATTTGGAGGATTCGGTCACTTTTTAATCTCCTGATGGGGTGCACCTAAACAATGCATTTCACAACTTTTACTAATGTAGCTTTACCCAGCAGTCTAACCAGTGAGGGTATCTACCAAGCTGCACACACCGAGGCTTCGCGAGAGGCTAACCGATTGAAATAGTGATTTTCAAACCAGCATGTCAAAACCCTGCGTCTCGACATGGACAAAGGCACTCGTGAAGCCCGCCAAGGCGGCGTAAAACACCGCTTTGGGATGGGCGGCAATCGCGTCACACATCTTCAGCAGCCACGGTTGAACGTGGTCGCCAAAAAACTGCCGTTGCTGCGTGAGGTTGGCCACCGCCACATCGTCGCCAGCAATCAGATACCGCATGACTTCCATCAGGTAAGCCACATGGTCTTCCGTTTCGCTCATGGCGTCTTCACGCGCCAGGTCGAGTTTGGCCAAATCACCGCGCAACGCGGCCAACGGTTTTTCATTGAGAAAACCACTCAGATAGTGCGAACCGAACAAATACACATCGGGCTTGCCCATGCCGCCAAAGAGGGCGTTGTATTCACGTGAGATAGCTGCATCGTCCAGCATCCGCGACGCCTCGACCAGACCCTCCCAAGGCGCCTGCAAAAAACCGCCGGGTGCCGGCGCTACCGTTGCAGCAACACGCAGCTGCGCCAACAAATCTGCTGTTGGCGGCGCGTAATACAGAGCTGCCAACAGGCCGTAAATCTCGGCGCGTGCGGTTTCCTCGTCCAGCGTGGACGTGCTGGGTGGCGCCATAAAATTCGTGGGGATTGAACTCATCGGGATGAACTCATAGGTCAGTGATCTTCACTTCGTTGGTGGCCGAATAAATGTCGATCACCCGGCAGTCGCCGCACATCTTGAGGCGCTCCAGCGCATCGCCCTGGAACATGGAATGCCCCGCCAGCTTGCCCAGCATGCCTTCAATCGCCTTCAAGGTGCCAAACGGCTTGTTGCAACGCACACAGGCGTAGGGTTTCGCTTCGTTCAGCACCCTCGGCTCCTTGCGCTCTGGTCGCAGCCACAAGCGCGGCTTCAATTCAATTGCGTTCTCAGGGCAAGTGGTGGCGCACAAGCCACACTGCACACAGTTTTTCTCGATGAACTTCAGCTGCGGCATGAGCGCGTTGTCCTGCAGGGCGCTGGCCGGACAGGCGCTGACGCAGCTCAGGCACAAGGTGCAGGTGTCTTTGTTGATTTGGAGCGTGCCAAATGGGGAGGCCTTTGCGGCGCCCGCCGAACCCACGCCACCAAAGGCGATTTCATCGGGCCGGTTTTCCGGTTTAAGGGGTGCTTGCTCTATCAGGTGGTCCAGCGCCAATTCGAGGGTCGCGCGTTTGTCGGCCTGCACGGCAAAACCTGCCGCCTTGCCGACGGGTTGCGCGGCCGACATTTGCAAAGCTGCGTCAAGCGCCGCCAGATCAATGCCCTGGCTTTTGCCACCGCTGGCCTGAACGATGGCGAAGTGGCTGCCGCTGTAACCCAAGCCGGTCAAGATCGCCTGCGCCACGTCCATTTGGCCGCGTACCGCGTCGCGGTATTGGGGCGCTTCCTCTTCGGTCATCAACACCCAGACTTGGGACGCGCCGTAGGCAATCGCCGTGAGCCAGACATCGAGCCCGGTGGAGGCCGTGTGCCAAAGGGGCAACGGCAACACCCGCGCCGGCACGCCGTTGAGTTTGCTTCCTCCGCGACCAGTCTGCGCGCGCCGCCCCAAGTCGTTCACCAATTGGCTGCCGGCCTCCTGGCTGTGCAACAGCAGCGCAGCATTTATCCCACCAGCGCGTGTGTAGGTGCTCAGCACGGTCTTCAATTTGACGCCCTGGTCGCTGGCGCGCGGATAGGCAAAGGTCAACGCGCCGCTGGGGCAAACTGTAGTGCAGGCGCCGCAGCCGACACACAG
>JANNMM010000166.1:0-12539 GCA_031397915.1 Rhodoferax sp.
CAGGCTCCGTGACGCTTGAGTTTCCCGATGTGTGCGAACTGGTGCGCATTTGCAAAGCCAAAGGCGTGCTGGTGGTGCTCGACAACACCTGGGGCGCCGGTCTGGCCTTCAAACCGTTTGACCTCACCCCCGGCAGCGCAAACCCGCTGGCGGTCGACATCTCAGTCCACGCCCTGACCAAATACCCCAGTGGCGGCGGCGACGTATTGATGGGTAGCATCATCACCCGGGACGCCGCCTTGCACCT
The DNA here is from genome assembly GCA_031397915.1 of Rhodoferax sp. GTDB lineage: Bacteria > Pseudomonadota > Gammaproteobacteria > Burkholderiales > Burkholderiaceae_C > JANYCG01. Next base: position 248 of record JANNMM010000166.1, read on the forward strand.
GAAGATCAAGCTGGCCCATATGCGCATCGGTTTTGGCGTTTCCGGCAACGACGCCGAGATGGTCTTGCGCTCGTTGCCCAGCATCGGCATCCGTTATGCGGCGCATGACGCCTCCACGCGCGCCTTGGCCGCCTGGTGCCTTGCGCGCACGGAGTTTGCGCAGGTGCTGCACCCGGCCTTGCCCACGTCACCCGGGCATGCCCATTGGCGCGCACTGTGCCGCAACGACGCCGGTGGCGCGGCAGGTTTGATGAGCGTGGTGTTCAAGCCGGACTATTCATTGCGGCAGGTTGATGCGTTTTGTGACGCCCTCCAGCTCTTCAAACTCGGCACCAGTTGGGGCGGGCCCATGAGCCTGGTGGTGTCTTATGAGCTTGCGTCAATGCGGCAAAAATGGCCGGCGCACATTGCCCCGGGCCGCGTCGTGCGTTTCTCGGTGGGCCTGGAAGCCGTGGCAGACCTGCAGGCTGATCTGGCACAGGCCTTGGCTTGCATGACGTAAATGGTAAAGTGCTCCAAGACCTGATTTAAATCCTATTGAAAGCACGCCTTGGCAACACCTAATTACGGCTACGAAAAACGTCAGAAAGAACTGGCGAAAAAGAAGAAAAAAGAAGAGAAACTCAAATCCAAAGCCGATCGCAAGGTGGGCGAGGGCGCGCACGACGACGCGCAAGATGGCCAGCAGCCCGATTCAGACACTGCCAATACGAACGCCAGCAGCGGCGGAACACCGGCTTGAATTAAGCCCCGCGCCAACCAAGCTTCAAGCGTTACGCCTCGGGCCGGCTCTGCGCAAGGATCTGTTTTGCCAGTTCGCGCATGGATTCTGCCGAATACCCATGGGGTGTGATTGATTCGGCCTTGTCAAAATCCTTGAAATTGCGCCGCATCGACTGCAGGTAAACCGGGTCGTAGTGCAGACTCAAAAGCTCTTGCACCACAGGTGCGAGGTTGCCGGCACGTGCCCGGGCCTGCCAGCTTTCCACCACGGCTTTGCCCCGTATTTCGGTCAGCGCACCGAGCCGCTCGCAAAAATGCTCGGCATCCTGAACAAAAAAGTCGTAATCCTCCAGCAAGAGCGCCACGCGATGTGCATCGGGCAACTGCAGGTTCAGGCACCGGCTTTGGCGCATGGCCTCAATGAGTGAGGCGGGCACCGCAACGTTGCCCACTTTTTTGCTCTCGCTCTCGACGTACACCGGTCTTGACGCGTCGAATTGCCGCAGGGCGTCCCAAACCAGGGTGTCAAAACGCTTTTGAGAGGGCTGTACCAAGCCGGGGAGGCCACCCAGCACCGAACTGCGGTGGCTGGCCAGCGCTTCCAGGTCCAGCACCTGCGCGCCTTCCAGCGCCAGGGCCTGCAACAAGCGGGTTTTGCCCGAACCGGTGGTGCCGCAAATCACCTGCCAGTCATACAGGGCGGCCAGGCGGGGAATGTCTTGCACCAGCGCCGCGCGAAACGCCTTGTAGCCACCCTCGACCAGGGTGACGCGAAAGCCGATCTGATCCAGCACCAGCGACAGGGAGCCGCTTCGTTTGCCACCCCGCCAGCAATACGCCAGTGGTTTCCAGTCTTTGGGCTTGCTAATCACGTCGCGCTCGATGTGCTGCGAGATATTGCGGGCCGCCATCGCCGCGCCGCGTTTTTTGGCCTCAAAGGCATTGATCTGTTTGTAAGTGGTGCCGACCGAGATGCGCTCCGCGTCGTTGAGCGTGGGCCAGTTCACGGCGCCCGGCAGGTGGTCTTCGGAAAATTCGACCTCGCTGCGGGCGTCGATGATGGTGTCGAATTCGGCCAGCCTGTGCAGGACGTCTGCGCCAGGTGCGGCAACCAGGCTCATTGAAGCAGTTTCTGAAGCTCCGGCCACACATTGGCCAGCATGATCGGGTGCGCCTCGGCTTTGGGGTGGATGCGGTCGGGCTGGAACATCTTTTCCGTCAGTTTGTCGGCATCTGGCCCATCGGCCACACCTTTGAGCAAAAACGGCACCAGCCCGGTTTTTTGCGACTTGGCCACCGCAGAAAAGGTGTCGGCAAATCGCTGGCCATAGTCCGTGCCGTAATTGGGCGGCACCTGCATGCCCACCAGCAACACCTTGGCACCGGCTTTGAGCGCGGCGCTGGCCATCAGCGCCAGGTTGTCCTGGGTTGACTTGATCGGCAAACCCCGCAGTGCGTCATTGCCGCCCAGTTCGATGATGACCTGGGTGGGTTTGTGCTGCTTGAGCAGGGCGCCCAGCCGGGAAACCCCGCCGGAAGTGGTGTCACCACTGATGCTGGCATTGACAACCTTGGCGGCTATCTTTTCTGCCGCGAGCCGTTTTTCAAGCAGCGCCACCCATCCGGCGCCCCGTGGCAGGCCGTATTCGGCGCTGAGCGAATCGCCCACCACCAAAATGGTCTTGGCAGGCTTGTTCTGCGCGCGAACTGCCCCAAATGGAAAGGTCAGCGGAACCACCGCCAACGCGCCTGCGATAAAGTGTCGTCGGTACAAAGAAAACCCCATGTCTCAATCAGAATCACCTTCCAATGCCCAGCCGATCATTTCGGTTGACCACGTTTTCAAATCCGTCGTCGATTCCACCGGAACCCTGGATATTTTGCGCGATATCGATTTTTCGCTCGCCAAAAAGGAAACCGCCGCCATTGTCGGCGCATCCGGTTCGGGCAAAAGCACGCTGTTGTCGATCATCGCCGGGCTGGACACACCCACACGCGGCACCGTCAAGCTGGCTGGGCAAGACCTGTTCTCCATCAACGAAGACGAACGCGCCGCCTTGCGCGCACGCCAGGTGGGGTTCGTCTTCCAGAGTTTCCAGTTGCTCGGCAACCTGAGTGCGCTTGAAAACGTGATGCTGCCGCTGGAGCTCGCGAGCATGAAAAACGCCCGAAGCCTGGCGCAGGAAATGCTTGGCCGCGTCGGGCTGGGCCAGCGCCTCGGCCACTACCCCAAGGTGCTCTCAGGCGGTGAGCAACAACGCGTGGCCCTGGCCCGCGCGTTTGTGGTGAACCCCGCCGTGTTGCTGGCCGACGAACCCACTGGCAGCCTCGACTTCGCCACAGGCGAAACCATCATGAAGCTGATGTTTGACCTGAACGAGGAACTGGGCACGACGCTGGTTTTGGTGACGCATGACCGGGCGATTGCGGACCGTTGCCAGCGGAAGATCACTATTGAGGCGGGGCAGGTGGTTTAAATCTCTCGAACTACCGTCCTGTAGCTGGCGGCGCTACGGGATTTCAGGCTTGAGGCCAATTTATCTGCACTTTTCGGCTGCTCGCAAGGCAGTCGCGCAGGTACAAATTAATGAGACTCTGATACGGAACACCCGCTTCAACAGCCATACCTTTGAAATACATCACAACGTCTTCTGACAGCCGCATCGTGACAGGCTTCTTCAGTTTGGAGGCGTATGGGTTTTTGCGGGACTTCAGTTTGGAAAGATCGTATTCTGCTTTCATGTGTGCGCACCTTGATAGAACGCGCTTTCGCGCCTGGTTGCTTTGCGTGCCGAAATGATTCGAATGGCCGCACCGTGATCCCTTTCGCAATGACAGACGATGAGCAGCTTTGCCCTTGCGCTCATTCCAAGCATCAGGAAGCGCACTTCGCCGGATGAATGATCAGCATCGAAGAACTGAACACCGAACTCATCGAAAAAAATCGACTTCGCCTCTTCAAAAGACACTTGATGCTTCTTGAGATTTGCAGCGGCTTTGGCCTCATCCCATTCGAAAACAATCATACGTACATTGTATTTATGATTTCCGGCAAGTCAAGCCGTCAAAACTGAATCCGCGCAGTACCGGTAAGGCGGTCTGCTGCGCAGCCCCCTGACCCCATCGTTTTACGTGCTTCGAGGCAGCTACAGACGAGCGCCAGCGGCGCTGTGGGGCTCTGGCTAGGGGTTAACGTTGGCGCTGCCCGGCGCGCAACACTTGCCGCGAAGCGGCGGCCTGAGGTTGCGTGTCCGTGCCGCGCTATCAGTTATAGGGTTTGCTGGGCTGGCAGCGCTTGCGAGCTTGCCACTCAGTCACCGTCACCACCTTCAACCGAGTGATTGGATTGCCAGGCGCTAGACCTTCCCCCGGAAAACTGCCCGCTTTGACCGTCAATATCCCCGGATTTTCCTCCACCAGCAGAGCGCCCCTCCGCGCCACCGCTTTCAAGCGCCCGATCTCGAGCAAAGTACAGCAACAGCGCAGCCACGACGATTGCTGCGACCGAAATAACCCCAACCCAAGAAGCGTATATCCATCCAACTGGCTGTAAGACGACGCCGACTAGGAGCAGCAAGATCGCGAGAAGGGTTTGTACGTTCATTCCAAGCCAGTTTGATAAATCCCACAAAACTGCGGAATAACATGACGACCCACCAGATCATGTGACAGGTTCAATTCAAAAAAAGCCAATGTTGACATTGGCTTGGCATCATAGCCCGCTCAAATGAACCGGTACATAGATTTCGACAAAAGCGGCACAGGGATCGGGACCTTGGTATTTCATTCTGCGCCAATCCAACCCCGCCAGCGTGGCATTGCGCCGTCCCGACGATTTCTGCGCCGTGGCGCCGAAGGCGACGCGGGTTAAGCACCATGAGGAGCGGCGGCGCAATGACTCGCTGGCGGCAGGCACGGTAAAACCAGCGCGGGCTCAATGGCCGCCTGCATTTGCACCTTTGCCAACCCCGATAATCAACTCATGTCCTCCCCCAAAACCCTGTTCGGCTTCCACGCAGTGGGCGTTCGCCTGAAAACAGCGCCGCAGTCGGTGATTGAAATCCACTTCGACGCGGCGCGGCGAGACGCACGGATGCGTTCATTTACTGACAAGGCCAATGAGGCCAAAGTCCGACTGATTGAATCCGACGGCATGGCACTGGCGCGGCTGTGCGGCGGGCATGGGCATCAGGGCGTGGTGGCGCGGGTCAAGGCCGTGACCCAAGTTACGTCGCTCGACGAGTTGCTTGAAAACCTTGAAGCGGCCAACGCTGCGCTGCCAGCAGCGGAACGCAAACCGCCCCTGCTGCTGGTGCTGGACGGCGTGACCGACCCGCACAACCTCGGGGCCTGCCTGCGTGTGGCGGATGGCGCGGGCGTGCACGCGGTGATTGCGCCCAAAGACCACGCGGCGGGCATCAACGCCACGGTGGCCAAGGTGGCCAGCGGCGCGGCGGAGACGGTGCCGTATTTCATGGTGACGAACCTCGCACGCACTTTGAATGAACTCAAGGAGCGCAACATCTGGGTCATCGGCACCAGTGACACGGCTGAGAAAACCATTTACCAAGCCAGCTTCACCGGCGCGGTGGCGCTGGTGCTGGGCGCCGAAGGCGACGGCATGCGCCAGCTCACGGCCAAGACCTGCGACGAGCTGGTCAAGATCCCGATGCAGGGCGCGGTGGAAAGCCTGAACGTGTCGGTGGCCAGTGGCGTGTGTCTCTATGAGGCGGTGCGGCAGCGATTGGGGTCGTCTCCATAGTGGAAATTCTTGTGTTTCTTATTTAAACAATCTAATTGTTGTAATTTTATTCAAATTTGATTTTATTTTTATAGCTAATTGAGGTTATTTTATGAGACTTAATGGGTATTTATTCTCGTCACTGGTTGTTGCGATTGGTTTATTGGGCTGTACGCAGGAACAACAAAACAAGATCAGCCGGGACATCCAGAACTGGACCGGTACCAACGGCGTGTTGGAGGTCTACGCGGGCGACAAGGTCGTGCGCCGCTTCCTGAAAATCGACAAGTTGTCTACCGCCTTGGGCACCGACGACAACAAGCCGCGGCCTTATCGTTTTGGCTACGGCATCCTCGATGAAAACCTCAACATGATCGCCGACCCGGGTGAGAAAAAAGTCTATTTTGAGATCAGCGACTATGCCTCGAACTACGTGTTTTTCGAGAGCCCCCGTTGAGGGAACCTGGGCCAGTCAGATCCAGCCAAACCAGCCTAGAAGCCCGCCCGCGCCGAGCAACCAAAGTATGTGGGTTTTCGTGCGCCAAACGATCATGGCGGCAACAAATGCCACCAGCCAGACATGCCAATCTGCCAGCGTTTTACCCAGACTGGTGGCGAGTATCCAGCCTGTGGCGATCAGCAGGGCCACCACGATTGGTGCCATGCCTGTCTTGAAGGCCCGAACGGACCGGCGCTCCCGGTTTTGATGGCCCCAGCGGGCTGCAACAAACGTCAATGTGGTGCTGGGCAGCAAAATTCCCAGCATCGATACCGCTACGCCGAGCAATGCCAAGCCATAGCCTCCCGCGTTCATGCCCACGTTCCATCCCATCAACGCCACAAACAGCACATTCGGGCCGGGTGAAGCCTGCGCCAGTGCGATGCTGGCGGTGAACTGCGGATCAGACAGCCAATGGCGCTCGGTGACCAGAAAGCGGTGCATGTCGGGCACGGTGGTGATGGCACCACCGACTGCCAGCAGCGACAGTGACGCGAAATGGGTAAAAAGCGCGAGCCAGTCGGCGGGCGCGAGATTCAAGATCATGCCGGATCAGACGGTAGCCGTCGCCAGGCCCACAGGCAAGCCAGACCGCCCAAAACCACCAGTACCCAAAAGAGGGGAATCCGCAGCAGGGCAATGGCCGCAAAGGTGAGCGCAATCAGCGCCCAGCACACGGTTTGCCCCATCGGGTTCTTCACCAGGGCTGGCACCAATTTCAGCCCGACAGCGGCAATCAGCCCGGCAGCGACGGTGCCCATGCCGCGCAGGGCGCCCTGAGCGCGCGCAGAGTCCGCAACGCCGGTAAACAGTGCTGCCAACACCAGTACCACCAGCAACGGAAACAAGAGTATGCCGGCCAGCGCCACCAAGGCGCCGCGTGTGCCGAAGTGGCGGTCGCCGATCATCAGGGCGAGGTTCACGACATTCGGGCCAGGAAGCACTTGGGCCACCGCCCAATCTTCGATGAACTCTTCCATCGTGAGCCATTTTTTCTTGTCGACCAGTTCGCGTTGCACCACGGCCAACACGCCACCGAACCCCTGCAGCGCCAGCCAGGTCATGGACCAGAAAAGGTCAGAGAGGGATTGGGGTCGTGCATTTGGCATGGGTTTACAGTTTCAGTTCGTAGGTCTCAGACACCAGGTCGTGGCCAAAGCCCCGGTAGGGCTCCGTCTTGACCAGCCGAAAGCCGCGCCGCTGGTAGATGGCGCGCGCGGCTTCAAGGCAGCTGTTGGTCCACAACACCATCTTCTTGTAGCCTTTGGCGCGGGCGAAGGCAATGCATTCGTCGCTCAAATGTGCACCGAGCCCCAAGCCACGGGCTTCGGGCGTGAGGATCAACATGCGCAACTGCGCGATGGTTTTGGATTTTCGGACCACAAACACCGAGCCCGCACGCTCACCGTTCACTTCGGCGATCCAGCAGCGCTCCCATTGCGGCTGGTGTTTTTGCATGTAGCGCGCAACGATGCCCGCCACCAGTGCTTCGAACTCCGAGTTCCAGCCATATTCCCGCGAATAGATGTCGCCGTGTTGCTGGATCACCCAGCCCATGTCGCCGGGCTGCGGCTCGCGCAGCAGAATGTGGGGAGCCTGGGAAGTGCTTGCCATTCGAGTCATTTCGGGAGTTTCAGTGGAATTATTGACTATATGATTCCGGCATGCCGGTTTCGAACTCCATCGCTGAAAAAGCGCCATTGGCGCCCACGCCCGAGGCCTTCAAACGCGATTTGCGCCAGGCGCTGGGGCAGTTCGGCACCGGTGTGACGGTGATCGCCACCCGCGCGGCAGACGGCCGCCTGGTGGGTGTCACTGCCAATTCCTTCGGCGCCCTGTCGCTGGAGCCGCCACTGGTGGTTTGGGCGCTTCGCGTCAATTCGGCGAGCCTCGCTGCCTTTGAATCGGCCGGTCGCTTTGTGGTGAGTGTGCTGGCCGAAGCGCAGGTTGAACTCTCGCGCACCTTTGCCTCCCATTCCGACAACAAGTTTGAAGGTGTTTCCTGCGCCCTGAACCAGCATGGCATGCCACTGCTTCACGGCGCCTGCGCCTGGTTCGAATGCAAAACCCTGTCGCGCCAGATTGCGGGCGACCATTGCCTGTTCATCGCCGAGATCGAGGGGTTCTCCAGCAGTGAGGTGAACCCGCTGCTTTTTCACGCTGGCCACTATGTCACGCTCGGCTCAAGGCTTTGAGCCCCACACGCCTACAGGAACACATGTTGCAAGAACGCATTGAAGCCAGGTGGATCGAGGCATTCACACAGACGTTTGCTTTGTGCGGCGTGAAGGCGGGTGACACCGCGGCAGTGCTGTCGGAAACGCAGTCTCGCCCGGTCAATGTGCAGCTGGCCGAATTGGCCTTGTTGCGCCTGGGTGCCCGGGTGTTTCACCTGGTTCTCGCGTCGCCCCGGTCGAAGGCGCCGGTGCCGGTCCGTTCGACGGGCGCTTCTGATGCGATTCAGGCGCTGGGTCCCGTCATCAATGCGTTGTCTGCTTCAACGTTTGTAGCAGATATCACCGTCGAAGGCCTGCTGCATGCGCCAGAGCTGCCGCAGATACTGGCCGGCGGCACGCGGGTGTTGATGGTCTCCAATGAGCACCCCGAAGTGCTGGAGCGCTGTTTGCCGGATGCCTCGCTCGAGCCCAAGGTCAAAGCCGGCATGAAGCGCCTGCGCGCCGCCAAAACAATGCGGGTCAGCTCGGCGGCGGGTACCGATTTGACGATTTCACTGGCCGGGGCGGTGGTGGGTGGTGGCTGGGGTTACACCGCGCGGCCAGGCACGATCTCACACTGGCCAGGCGGCATTTGCCTGGCATTTCCGGCGGCGGGAGGCGTGAACGGCGTGGTGGTCATGAACGAGGGAGACGTGAACCTGACCTTCAAACGTTACCTGGAAAAGCCAGTGACGCTGACTGTTGAAAACGACTTTGTCACCGACATCGCGGGTGTGGGCCTGGACGCCGACTTGATGCGTGGCTACTACGCGGCCTGGGGTGATCGCGAGGCCTACGGGGTTTCCCATGTTGGCTGGGGCATGAACCCCAAGGCGCGTTGGGACTCGATGGCTTTCTACGACAAGAAAGATTTCAACGGCACCGAGCTGCGCGCTTTTGCCGGCAACTTCCTGTATTCCACCGGTGCCAATGAAGTGGCCAAACGGCACACCCTGGGGCACTTCGATTTACCGATGAAAAATTGCACCGTGAAGCTTGACGGTGAGGTCGTGGTGGACCAGGGCCGCTTGTGTGGGGATCTGGCATGAACGAAATGCCGTTTTACATTGAGCGGGGTGCCGGTGATACCGCCGTGTTTTTGCTGCATGGTGTGGGTGGCGGCCACCGCGCCTTTGACGCAACCCTGCCTTCGCTGGCACAGGCCGGCTACCGCGCCATCAGCTGGGACGCACCGGGCTACGGCACGTCAGCGGCCACCGAGCCCCTGAGCATGACGGTTTTTGCCGACGCGCTGCTGCGTTTAATCGACCATATAGGTGCGAGGCGCAACGTGGTGATCGGACACAGCATGGGCGGAATGGTTGCCCAGGAAGCCTGCTTCAGGCGGCCCTCGGCCATGGATGGGCTGGTGCTTTTCGCCACGTCTGCGGCTTTTGGCAAGCCGGGCGGGGATTGGCAGAGGGAGTTTCTGCAAAGCCGCTTTGCCGCGTTGGACGCGGGGCTGGGGATGGCCGGCCTTGCCCCGGTCCTGGTGGGCGGCATGCTGGCTCTGGGTGCCAACCTGGAGACACGCGAGGCTGCCACCTCATTGATGCGCACCGTGCCTGAAGCGACCTACCGCGCGGCATTGGCCGCGATCGTTTCCTTCAATCGGCTCCAGAACCTCCCAAACATCACCATGCCGGTCTTGTGCCTGGCCTGTGATGAAGACAAAACAGCACCGCCACCGGTCATGGAGAAGATGGCCCACCAAATGCCCGACGCCCGGTTTCGAAGCCTGTCCCATGCCGGCCACCTGGGCAATATGGAGCAGCCCCGCGCTTTCAACGCCGCTGTGCTGGATTTCCTGCGCAAGAATTTCCCGCTCAAGGAATGATGACCATGCCTACTCCCAACCCAGCCGGCAAGCCGCCCGCCGATGCAGTCAGGCGCTATGTGCCGCCTTGCATCGCCGGCGATTACCTGGCGTTGACACCCAAACAGGAGAATTTGCTGGGGATTGCCGCGGACCTCGGCGCCAACCGGTTTGCGCCACGGGCGGCGCAGATTGACCGCGACGCTGTTTTCCCCTTTGAAAACTACGCTGACATGCGTGAGGCCGGTCTGCTGAAGATCTGCGTCCCCGAGGCTCACGGTGGCTGGGGCGCCGATTTCGCCACTTACGTCATGGTGGCGGCTGAAATCGGCCGCCATTGCGGGGCCACTGCGCTCACACTCAACATGCACGTCAGTTCCTGCCTGTGGACGGGCATGATTGCCGACGATTTGAAAATGACGCCCGAACAACGTGCCGACCACGAGGCGCACCGCGCCGTGCACTACCGGCGCATCGTCCAAGACGGAAAGGTCTATTCGCAGCCCTTCTCCGAGGGCGGTGCAGCGGCCGCAGGCAAGGCGCCTTTTGGCACCCTGGCCCGGAAGGTGGCGGGTGGTTACCGGGTCAACGGCAAAAAAATATTCGCCTCGCTGGCCGGCGCGGCAGATTACTACGGCATCTTGTGCACGCTGGACAAACCCGGCGCCACGCAACGCGACAGCCTGTACCTGGCGGTCGACAAAAACCTGCCGGGCGTGAGCGTGGTGGGCGACTGGGACCCGCTGGGCATGCGCGGAACGGTAAGCCGAACGCTTCTATTCGACGATGTGTTTGTGCCGGAAGTCGAGCGCATGATGCCGGAAGGCCTGTATGCGCAGGCCGCGACGCGCTGGCCACACATGTTCGCCACACTGTCGCCCACGTACATGGGCATTGCCCAGGCGGCGTATGACTTCACCGTGCAGTACCTGCGTGGCGAGGTTGCGGGCATGCCGCCCGTGCAGCGGCGCATGTACCCGACCAAACAGATCGCTGTGGCCGAAATGAAAGTGAAACTGGAGCAAACCCGCGCCATTTTTCTGCAAAATGCGCGCGCCGCACGCGTCGATCCGAGCAAGGAAATCCGGCTCGGCCTCTATGCCACGCATTACACGATTATGGAGAACGCCAACGAGATCTGCCGCCTCGCTGTGCGCACCTGCGGCGGGCAGTCGATGTTGAAATCGCTGCCTCTGGAGCGCATGTACCGCGACTCGCGTTGTGGCTCGCTGATGTTGCCTTGGACGGCGGAGCTGTGCATCGACCGCCTGGGCCGGGAGACCTTGTATGAGGCCGGGGAGCAGGACGAGCCCGATATTTTGTAGGTGAGGCCAGCGTGAGCCTGATCGTCGCCATTGAAGGGCACGCAACGCGAACGCCGCTTACAACGGCTTTGCACTTTGAGGGCCAGGACATCACATACGGCGCCTTGTGGACGCGCGTGCAAAAGTCTGCACAAAGCCTGCGCGAGCGCGGCGTCCAGGCGGGGGACCGGGTGGCTTGGCTTGGGTTGAATGACCCAGAGATGCTGGTGCTGCTGCTCGCTGCGGCGTATGTCAAGGCGATTTTTTTGCCACTGAATTACCGCCTGGCGCAGGCCGAGCTGCAGACGATTCTGGACCATGCGCAGGCGAGCCTCTTGATTGCGGATCAAAGCCATCAGCCGGTGGCCATGGCGCTGACGGTGGGTGCCGCGGATCGCACCGCGTCCGCAGTTCCCTCTGTCGATCCGCCTGTCCTGTTGGTCTATACCTCGGGCACCACCGGTACGCCCAAGGGTGCTTTGCACACGCAGGCGGGTCTGCTGGCCAACTGCATTGCCTCTGTGCATGCGCACGAATTGACGGCGGGCGACCACGTGCTTACGGCCTTGCCGATGTTTCACGTCGGCGGGCTTTGCATCCAGACTTTGCCTGCGCTGTACGTGGGCGCGCGGGTGACGGTCCACGCGCGCTTCGAGGCCGCGGCCTGGCTGCGTGACGTGCAGGCGCTCAAACCGACCCTGTCGTTGCTGGTACCCGCGACGCTGCGTGCGGTGATTCACCACCCGGCGTTTGCGTCAACGGATTTGTCCTCCTTGCGGCTGCTCAACGCCGGCTCGTCAACGATTCCCCTGTCACAAATCGAGGCCTTCCATGCCCGCGGCGTGCCGGTGTGCCAGGTGTACGGCGCGACCGAAACCGGGCCGGTGTCGATGTACCTGCTGCGCTCGGAGGCAATGCAACACGCCGGAAGTGCGGGTAGGGCGGGTCTGCAGGTTGACATACGCCTCGTGGACGAAGCCGGCCTGGATGTGA
>JANNMM010000181.1:0-19241 GCA_031397915.1 Rhodoferax sp.
ATGGTTGGTTTGATCGGAGCTTGCGCCCCTCCTTTTACTGTAGGTCCTTTTGCGAAAGGCCTGGCTGAAACTGCCCCCGGGCAAAGCTTTGATTCCTGAAGCCCCAGCAAGGTGTTGCATTTTGGCCACGCGGCGCCAGAAGATCAGCGATGCCTTCGCAGGGAACGGGCGATTAATCCCCGAAACGCTTGCCTGATGCCAAGGAACCGGGGAGTAGCAGCCGATGCCGTTGTCCGCACGTGGGCCATGGTGGCGGTTGACCGGGCCGTGTACCGGGTACCGTTATGGGACTCGGCCAGTCTTATGCGGCAATTTCGCCGCTTGAACCGGCAAAGTGTCGGCACCATCCTGCGCGAGTTCGCCAAGGCCGGCCTGATTCGCATCGGCCGCGAACGAATAGAAGTGCTCAATGAGGACGGGTTGCGCACCATCGTGACCAGCAAGCCCTAGCCGGTCAAAGCGGGGCCACAGCCCTCAGGCCGAGGCCCCATAGCCAAGGCCTCGCAAGCCCTTAAAATTGCGGGTTTACACCCCTCAGTTCAACAGGACTTTCACGCATGTCTTCCCGCCCGTCGATTTTTTCCGCCGTCCAGATGGCCCCGCCCGACCCGATTTTTGGACTGTCGGCCCAGTTTGCCGCTGACACCAACCCGCAAAAGGCCAACCTCTGCGTCGGTGTGTATTTCGACGACGCGGGCAAATTGCCTTTACTCAACTGCGTACAAGCTGCTGAAAAAGCCATGGTGGCGCAACCCAAACCGCGCAATTACCTGCCCATGGACGGCATCGCCGCTTATGACGCGGCGGTGAAGGCCCTGGTGTTTGGCGCGGAGTCTGAGCCTGTCACATCCGGCCGCGTGGCCACGGTGCAGGCCGTGGGCGGCACGGGCGGTTTGAAGATCGGCGCTGATTTTCTCAAAAGGCTCAACCCCGGCGCCAAGATCCTGATCAGCGACCCGAGTTGGGAGAACCACCGCGCGCTTTTCACCAGCGCCGGTTTCGAGGTCGAAACCTACCCCTACTTTGACGCGGCGGCCAACGGTGGATTGGGCGGCGTGAACTTTTCCGGCATGTTGGCCGCGCTGAACGCGGCCCCCGCAGGCACCATCGTCTTGCTGCACGCCTGCTGCCACAACCCGACCGGTTACGACATCACGTCTGCACAGTGGGACCAGGTCGTCGCCACCGTGAAGGCCAAAGGCCTCACGGCCTTCCTTGACATGGCTTACCAGGGTTTTGGTTACGGGCTCAAGGAAGACGGCGCGGCCGTGCAGAAGTTTGTGGACGCGGGTTTGACATTTTTCGTCTCCACCTCGTTCAGCAAGAGTTTCAGCCTGTACGGCGAACGGGTCGGCGCATTGAGCGTTTTGTGCAACACCAAAGAAGAGGGTGATCGCGTGCTGAGCCAGCTCAAGATCGTCATTCGCACCAATTACAGCAACCCGCCGACACACGGCGGCGCGGTGGTGGCGGCGGTGCTGAATGACCCGGCCTTGCGCACCATGTGGGAGGGTGAACTCGCTGAAATGCGGGAGCGCATCAAAACCATGCGGCAAAAACTCATCGACGGTTTGAAGGCCGCCGGCGTGAAGAAAGACATGGGTTTCATCACCACGCAAATCGGCATGTTCAGTTATTCCGGGCTCACCAAAGAGCAGATGGTGCGCTTGCGCAATGAGTTTGGTGTGTATGGCACCGATAGCGGCCGCATGTGTGTGGCCGCGCTCAACAGCAAAAACATCGACCACGTCTGCCGGGCGATTGCCACCGTGGTGGCCTGAGCCTGTTCACGTCGATGACCGCCCCCATGCCCATTGCTTCCGCCTTCGGCGCGGGCAGCACGGCGCTGGAAGTTGTGAAAGGCCTTTCGCTGAAGGGCCTGTATGCGGTGGTGACCGGCGGTGCATCAGGGCTTGGCCTGGAAACCTCGCGCGCTCTCGCCTCCGCAGGTGCTCATGTGACGCTGGCGGTGCGCAACCCGGACCAGGGCAACAGCGCAGCCGCGTCGCTCAGCGCCGAGTTTCCAGCTACGCGCATCCAGGTGGCCAGGCTTGATTTAAGCGACCTCGCCACGGTTCGCCAGTTTGCCGCTGACTGGCTTGCCAGTGGCCGTGCGCTCGGCATGCTCATCAACAATGCCGCCATCATGGCCTGCCCGCTCACACGCACGGCGCAGGGCTGGGAGGCGCAGTTCGCCACCAACCACCTGGGCCACTTCGCCCTGACCACGGCGCTTCTGCCGGCCCTGCACAAGGCCGCTGCAGCCCATGGCGACGCCCGCATTGTGTGCCTGAGCTCCACGGGGCACAAGATAGCCGGCGTTGATTTTGACGACATCCATTTCGAGCGGCGCCCCTACAACAAATGGAAAGCCTACGGCCAGGCCAAAAGCGCCAATGCACTGTTTGCCTTGGGGCTGCACACGCGTTATGGGGCGGCTGGCATCACGGCCAATGCCGTGCATCCGGGCGGCATCATGACGGGTTTGCAGAAATTTCTGCCACTCGAAGAAATGCGTGCCCTGGGCTGGCTCAAAGCCGACGACACGCCGCTGGATATTTTTAAAACCCCGGCCCAGGGTGCGGCCACCAGTGTTTGGGCCGCCACTGCGCCTGCCCTCAAGGGGCATGGCGGCTTGTACCTCGAAGACTGCCGCCAGGGCCTGCCGGCCGAGGCGAGCAATCGGGTATCGGGTTATTCTGCGCATATTGCCGATGTTGATGCGGCCAGCCGCCTTTGGCAGGTCTCTGAATCGCTGGTGGCTGTTTGAAATAACCTGGGGCATTTTCATGAAAATAAGGCTCTTTGAATCCCCGAGTCTCAGGCTGGCGCTGGTGCTGTCTTCAGCCCTCGCCACCGGCGCTGCCACGGCCTGGGGCAACCATACGGTGGCCTCCTACCGGGCTTTTGAGACGATGCCCGAAGTGGCCTCGGCGCCGGCTGTGCAGGTTGAAACGCTGGAAGCTTTTCTGAAGGCGCAGGAAAAGCCGGTTGAAGACTTGCTCAAGGCACAGGAAACCTGGGCCGTGGCCAACATCACCGCCTACCCACCGCGCCCGGCGGCTTTGGCATTCAAAGCCGACGCCGGCCGCAGCGATGAAGCGCGGCGCCTGGCGTTTTTCAACGCCCTGCGCATTGCCGCAGACAGCCGCTTCGCACTTTTTTACGAAGTGGACGCTGCGGCCCCAACTGACGGTTTGGTGTTCCTGCGTCACGTGGATGTGAGCACCCTGCCCGGCCTGCCCAATGCGCCGAAGCGTTTTGTAGCGGTCAAAGCGGGCGATCCCATCAGCCCCCTCAAAGTGCTGGCAAGCGCAGCGTACGAACCCGACTACGGGCTGGACATCAACGTGTGGGACGATAGCCCAACCGATTGGGGTAAAACCTATGGCTTTGGCAAACTGCCGTTTGGCAACCCGAAGCTGAATTTTTCCACCCAGGCGCCGTTTCACATGGGTTTTTACTACGAGGACAAAATCCTCTATCTGGCTGCGCCGTTTCTGAAGCGCACCTTCCCCATGCTGCGCGCCAACCAGTATGCCGGTCTGGCAGCATTGGCGTTCCGCACGGGCCACACCTACTGGGGCTGGCGCTTCACCGGCCTGGCCCTGCATTACGTGCAGGACCTGACACAGCCCTACCATGCCAATTTATCGCCGGGCACCTCCACACTGGCGCTGTTGTGGACCAACGCCTTGTCGATGGCCGGTTTCCCGAAGATGCGGGAAGAAACCGTCACCCTGCTCTCCAACCGTCACCTCGCACTTGAGAATTACCAGGGACGCGCCTTGCAACAGGCCAGCACGCCGGGCAACACCATGGCCAGCGGCGAACGGCTCCTCAAGGCCCTGGGCAATCTTGCCGCCGATGCGCAATACCCCGCCTGGTCTGAAACCTACCTGAAAGACGTCGTTGCCAAAGAGTCATACGACTCCGGCCCGCGCCTGGCCAAAACCCTGGTGGAGACCCTGCCGGCCGGTTATGTGTCGGATCCGACCTTCGACTTCGGCTCCCAGGACGGCGGCATTGACCTCGTGACGGTGCTGGCCAAGCAGGAATCAGTCAAACGCGACCAACTGGACGCCAGCCTGGTCGAGTTGCTCACCCGTTTCGGCGCCCACAGCCGCAATGCGGTGCGCGGGATTTTGAAGGCGGCGGGGAAATAAGCGCAGCGACAATTTTTCGCCATTCCGCCCCAAGTTCTCGAAGAGCGGCGAAGCCAAAAATTAGCCCCCTCGAGAGGCAGAGAGCCACACGCAGTGGGCGAACGTGGGGGCCAAATACATCAGCCCCAGATGAACGACCGCATCGAAATCGACGCCGCCTGGTAGTTGGTGTTGAACGCCCGCACCGGCTCGCCCGCGTGCGCTGCACCGGCTGAATACAGGAGCGGCAAATAGTGGTCGTAGGTCGGGTGGGCCTGTTGCGCCAGGGTGCCGAGGCTCTGGAAGTCGGCCAGAGCCTTCAGGTTGCCGGTTGAAACCTGGGCCTCCACGGTCTTGTCGAATTCAATCGCCCAGTCGTAAGCCTGGTTGGAGGGCACGCCAAAGCGCGCCGCCCGCAGGTTATGCACCACATTGCCGCTGCCTACAATCAACACGCCCTGCTCGCGCAGCGCACGCAGATGCTGGCCCAGCGCAAAGTGCTCGGCGGCGGGGCGGCCATAGTCCATGCTCAGCTGCACGACCGGAATATCGGCAGCCGGGAACATCGGTTTTATCACTGACCAGGTGCCGTGGTCCAGGCCCCATTCGGTGTCCAGCCCTACAGGTTTGACGCTGCCGGGCTGCATCAGCCCCTGGCTCATTTCCTGCGTAACCGCTGGCGCACCCGGCGCCGGATACTGCTGGGCAAACAGCTCCTGCGGGAAACCACCAAAATCGTGGATGGTTTTGGGCTGGGCCATGCCGGTGAGGTACCAGCCTTTGGTCAACCAATGGGCTGAAATACACAAAATCATTTGCGGTTTGGGGTAAACCGCGGCCGCCGTGCCGGAAAATTGTGCGCCCAATTTCTGCCAGGACTGCCGGTATTCGTTGTCTTCAATCGCGTTCATCGGGCTGCCGTGGCCCACAAAAAGCACCGGCATGCGGGGCGATTTCTGCAGGGATTTGAGTGAGGCCAGGTCCGCCGCACGTGCAATATCGGTCATAAAATTTCCAAAAGGCGCCGCAAAACCAGCGGCTGTCAAAATTAGGGGTCTGTGTCTCATTTAAGGCAAAACAAAACTTTTGCAACCTGCGACAATAAACATGTTGCACTGCACCATACTCTGATGGTGAACTAAAAAAAGGTCGTTTCACATGTTGTACCAACTTTACGAAACCCAACGCTCCCTGATGGAGCCATTCTCCGACATGGCCTTCGCGGCATCGAAGGTGTATGCCAATCCGCTGAACCTGTTGGGTCAAAACCCGTTTGCACAGCGCATTTCGGCTGGATATGACCTGTTGCACCGCCTCGGCAAAGACTACGAGAAGCCGGAATTTGGCCTGCGTACGGTAGACGTCGACGGTGTTGCCGTGGCGATCCACGAGCGTGTCGAAGTCAACAAGCCGTTTTGCGAGCTGCGCCGTTTCAAACGTTTCACCGACGACCTGGGCACCCTCTCCAAACTCAAAGGCCAGCCGCCGGTGCTGATCGTGGCGCCCCTTTCGGGCCACTACGCCACCTTGTTGCGCGACACCGTCAAAACCATGCTGCGCGACCACAAGGTCTACATCACCGACTGGAAAAACGCCCGCACCGTGCCGTTGTCGGAAGGCAAGTTCCACCTGGACGACTACGTCGCCTACGTGCAGGAATTCATCCGGCACCTGCAGGGCATCTATGGCAATTGCCACGTGATCAGCGTCTGCCAACCCACTGTGCCGGTGCTCGCCGCCGTCTCCCTGATGGCCACGCGTGGCGAGACCACGCCCCTCTCGATGACGATGATGGGTGGCCCGATCGACGCCCGCAAATCCCCCACAGCTGTGAACAACCTGGCGATGAACAAAAGTTACAGCTGGTTTGAAAACAACGTGATCTACCGCGTGCCGACCAGCTTTGCCGGCGCCGGCCGGCGCGTCTACCCCGGCTTTCTGCAGCACAGCGGCTTCGTGGCGATGAACCCGAGCAACCACGCCAACAGCCATTACGACTACTTCAAAGACCTGATCAAAGGCGACGACGCCAGCACCGAAGCGCACCGCAAGTTCTACGACGAATACAACGCCGTGCTCGACATGGACGCCGACTACTACCTCGACACCATCAAGGTCGTCTTTCAGGACTTCAAACTCGTCAACGGCACCTGGGACGTGAAGGGCCCAGACGGCACACTCGAACGCGTGCGTCCGCAAGACATCAAGACCACCGCCCTCTTCTCCGTGGAAGGGGAGCTCGACGACATCTCCGGCAGCGGCCAGACCGAAGCCGTGCACGCCCTGTGCAGCGGTGTGCCAGTGTCGCGCCAACGCCACCTCGAGGCCAAAGGCGCAGGGCACTACGGCATCTTCTCGGGCAAACGCTGGCGTGACATCGTGTACCCACAAGTCAAGAAATTTATTCTTGAGAATCACAGCGAAAAGGATAGATTGGCTTCAAGTCTCGAATTACCGTTTGATATTGCTATGAAAAAATTAGCAAACAAGGCAATAGCAACGCCGAAAAAAAAAACAGGTTCTAAAATGAACGTTAAATTGTCCAAACCCGTGCCTGCGGTGAAAAAAATCACCGCAGCAGCCGGTAAGGGCAAATCCAGCAAACCCGCCAGGTCTGCCAAATAAACCAACCGTGAGCCAGCCAACTGGCGAAAACCTGCAAGCCCGGATCCTGGCCGCGCTGCCGCAAACCCAGTGCACGCGCTGCGGCTACCCGGACTGCGCGGCCTACGCGAATGCCATTGCGCAAGACGGTGCGCCCATCAACCAGTGCCCGCCTGGCGGCCAGAAAGGCATTGCGCGCCTGGCGGCCATCACCGGCCAGCCTGCCCTCGCCTACCAAGCGCTGAACCCGGAAAACGGCCTTGAGGCCCCGCGCGCCATCGCCGTCATCGACGAAAACTGGTGCATTGGCTGCACCCTGTGCATCGACGCCTGCCCGACGGACGCGATTCTGGGCAGCAACAAGCTGATGCACACCGTGATTGAGCCGTATTGCACGGGCTGTGAGTTGTGTTTGCCGGTTTGTCCGGTGGATTGCATTGCGATGGAGAACGTGAGCGGCAGCGCAACCGGCTGGCAAGCCTGGTCGCAGGCGAAAGCCGACGAAGCGCGCAGCCGATATGAATTACGCAGCGAGCGCCTCAAGCGAAACGAAACGGAGCGGTTAAACCGGCATACCACTGAGCTCGAAGCCAAGCTCAGCGATTTGCCGGCCCACTCGCGAATCAGTGACCCAATTGAGCTCGAAAAAAAACGCGCCGTGGTTGAAGCTGCGTTGGCGCGGGCAAGGGCGCGTAAGCCAAAGTCACCCTGAAAGGGCTAGGCCCCTTCAGCGGAACTCGGGGCTTGCGTAGCCCTTCGTTGGCGGGCGCAGGCCGGGGGCACCCAAAAGCGATTGAAAACCAATAGTTTGCACCTATAATTCATAAAATTCCCAAGATAGGCGCAAACCATGCAACCCCAAACCTTCACCTCCCGCGAGATGCAAACGCGCTTTGGCGCGGTCATGGACATTGCCAAGCGTGAACACGTCACGATCACGCAGCATGGGCGCCCAGTGGTGGCAATGGTGAGTGTGGAAGATGCCGCAGAGCTGCGCCGCATCCGCGCCGCGCGCGAAATGACGCAATTTCTCGCGCGACTCTCGCCCGTGGCCGGGGCTGAAGCGATGCAAGACGCTGACATTGCCGCTTTGGTGAAAACCTTGCGCTGACAGCGCTGGCTCACCCTCCCGCGCAGCTTCCTTTCAGACCGTTGTGCAAAAACTGCGTGTGGTTCTGGACACCAGCACCTTGATTGGCTGCCTGCTCAAGCCCGCCTCGGTGCCCGCGCAAGCATTTAACGCAGCCATGCAGGCGGGTGACCTGCTGGTTTCAGCCGAGACCCTGAAGGAGCTTGAAGATGTGCTGTCGCGCGACTTCCTGGCGCGCTGGCGTTCGCTGGAAGAACGCGCAAATTTCCTGCGCCTTTACCGCGAGGTCTGCATGCTCGTCGATAACGCAACCCCCGTCAAAGCCTGCCGGGACCCGAAAGACGACCAGTTTCTGGCGCTCTGCCAGAGCGGCGATGCCCAGGTGTTGATCTCAAGTGACCGCGATTTGCTGGACATGACGGACTTTGCCGGCACCGAAATTGTGTCGCCGGCCGAGTTTCTGCAACGGCTAAAGACGCCCTGATGGGCATGGGGCAAGAGCGCCCGCCAAGGGCGCGAACAACCCCGCCTCAGGCCGCCACAGCCTCAGGCTTGGTGCGCTGCCACGCGTCCAGTTTGTCCCGCGCGGTCAGCAGGGCTTTGGCCACCGTTTCGTCATGCCCGGGCTTCTTCGCGGTGAGTTCGATCACGTAGCCGTTGGGGTCGCGGAAATAGATCGAGTCGATGAAGCCGTGGTCTGAGATACCGCGCGTCTCGATGCCGGCCGCCTTGCCTTTGTTGAACATCATGTGCATGTCTTCCTGCGTCACTTCCAGGGCAATGTGCAGGTCAAAATCGTGCTGCGCCTTGAAGGTGAAGGGCATGTCGGGCGCTTCGAAAAACGCGAGGCAGGAGCCGTCGTCCATCTGGTAGAAGGAATGCAGTGTCTTGGTGACCCGGCCACTCTTGGTTTCCCCGATTTCAAAGGCGTTGACCAGCGGCAGGCCGAGGAAGTCGTTGTAGAACTTGCGCGTCTGCTCCGAGTCGCGGCAGCGGTAGGCGTTGTGGTGGAGTTTCTTGAGCATGGCGGTCTCCTGTTGAAACGGGTGGTACAAAGCCCAGGCCGGGTGCCCCGAAAGGCGCCGGCCAAAAGCGTCAAAGTGCGTTGAACTTCTTGTCTTTCACCGAGGCGGCAAAACCGTCAAACACTTCGTTGATCTTGCCCCAATTGGGCAGCTTTTTCATGTTGGTGATCCAGCGCTGCACATTCGGGTAGGGCGTGAAATCGCATTTGATGAGTTCCCCCGCCGTGACCGGGCCAATGGCGAAATAGTCGGCCACGGTGATCTCGTTGCCGCACAGGTAGTTGTTCGACCCGATGTAATGTTTGTCCAGCACCGAGAGCCAATTGGCCGAGCGCTCTTTGCCCCAGGCAATGGTCGCGTTCTGGGCCTCGTCGCTGGGGCGTTTGTGGTGCGGGAAGAGTTGCGGATAAACCATACCGTAACCGTAATCGCGGTAAAAACCGGAGTTGACCCAGTCCATCATCTCGTTGACCTTCGCGCGCTTTTGCAGGTCTTTCGGGTAACTTGGCAAATTGAACTTCTCGGCCAAATACTTGAGGATGGCCGAAGCTTCGGTCATGCTGAAATCGCCGTCCTGGAGCGTGGGCACCTGGCGGCTGGGGTTGAGTTTGGAATAGGCCTCGCCATAGTGCTCGCCCGCCATGATGTCGACCACCTGCTCTTCAATGGGCAGCTTGTTTTCGGCAATGAACAGGCGCACCGGACGGCTGACCATGGATACGGGGTGCATGTAGAGTTTCATCGTGTCTCCTTGGGTGTTGCAGTTGAGGTTGTTGCGTTCGGACGTGCATCTTAAGCCGGTTGCCGCCTGCGTGCACGGCTGGACCATTTTTTGAAATAATTAACATGGGTGTTAATTATTGGCTGAAAATTAACCGCGTATGGAAGTTTTCTAACCAAATCGGCATTCAAGTCACGACTGATGTGAATAGTTTGCTATATCTATTATAGCATCTCAATGATTTAACCCAATCACTCGCCCCAAGGCAACATCAGGGTCACCATGGCGAGTTTGGCAAACTCCGGCTCAAATTCGTCAATGATGGCCTGCGGATCGGGGCACAGCGTCGCGTCTGAGATCACACCAAACTGCACGCCGCCGCCGTAACTCAGGATTGACACGCCCAGGCCCACACTGCCACTTTGCGGCACCCAGACCAGCGTTTCTTCCAGCGTGGCGCCGCAGAATTTCAACTTCTCGCGCGGGCCGGGCACGTTGGTCATCACGGCGGTGGTTTTCTTGGAAAACAGGTGCAAAAGCGCGTCCTGCGCGGGTTTGATGATCAATCCGGCAACAGCCAGCAAGCCAAAGGCCAGCAGCGGCTGCATGCTGCCTTTCAAAAGGCCCATGCGCCGGCGCACCTCATACACGCGCTCGATCGGGTTCTCAATGCCAATCGGCAACACCACCGGCGCCAGGCCAAACTGGTTGCCGAGTTTGTAGGCCTGTTCAACCGGGCGCAGGTTCACCGGCACCATGGCGCGGATCTCCTTGCCCGCTACCTCATCGCCCTTGGCCAGCAGGTACTGAGCGATGGCTCCGGCCACACAACTCATCAAGACGTCGTTGATAGAGCAGTTGAGCGCCTTGCCCACTGCCCGCACTTCTTCGAGTGGAATGGGCGGGCACCAGGCAACTTTTTTGTGCCTGCCGGGTGTGCCTTTGAGGCGGGTGGGCGAGTCGTCGGGCATCAGCAACAAGGCGGCAGAGTCGCTGGCCAACTGAATCCCCAGCCGCGCCAGATCGACAGTGGCGCCCACGCCCTGCTCCACGCCTTTTTGCGGGTCGCCCAGCACGCCAAAAGATTTGGCCGCGCCCTCGGCGGCGGCACCCAGGGCCCGCACTGCAAGCTTCGTCAAGGGGCCGATCAGGCTGTGTTCGATCCAGTCCTGCGCACCTTCAAGCCCCTCGCGCTGGGGCGCAGGGGCACGACGCTCGGGCGGTGGCGCGCCGCCATCTACCAGCGACTGCGTCACGGCAATCAGGGCAATGCCGTCGGCAATGCAGTGGTGGATGCGCACGATCAGCGCCGAGCCCCCCTGGTAGTTCTCCACCAGGTGGAACTGCCACAGCGGGCGTTTCGGGTCCAGCGGCGTGGTGGCCAGCTCTGCCACGCGATCCTGCAGGGCCTCCTGCTCACGGCCCCTGGGTTTGCGGGCGAGTTTTTCCACGACGACCTGGCGCTGGATGTCAAACTGTCGGTCCAGCACCCAGGTAGCGCCGCCCGCGTCTTGCACCACCCGCTGCCGGAAGCGCGGGTATTGGAGCAGGCGATCTTGCACGCGCTCACACACTGCCGCATGGCTCACGCCGGGTTTGAGCACCCACACGCCCACAATCATCATCAGGTTGGCGGGCGAATCCATGCGCAGCCAGGCGGTGTCGACCTTGCCCATGCGCTCTCCGCTGAGTCCCAGCGTGCCGCCCAGCGCGTTGGCGACGTTTTTTCGCACGGCACGGGCCGCGTGAGTGGCCGCTTTTCGGGCCGTTTTGCCGCTAGTCGTTGCGCTGATTCGGGTAACCATAGTTGTTCCAGTAGGGGCAGATTCGAGTGCCATATTTTGCGGTCAATTCAGGCAGGGCCTTGCGCCCCTGAATTCGCCATTAATATGGAGGGCAGAACAACCACTTTGAACGGATCTGACCATGGCCGACCTGAAAGCACAATTTGAAGCCGCCGCCGCCAATTCCAAAAACCTGACGGAGCGCCCTGACAACGCGACGCTCCTGAAAATCTACGCGCTCTATAAACAGGGCAGCGTGGGCGACAACACCGAGAAGAAGCCCGGTTTCGCCGACATGGTGGGCCGCGCCAAATGGGACGCCTGGAACGGGCTCAAGGGCACTGCCAACAAAGACGCAATGCAGCAGTACATCGACCTGATTGCCTCGTTGAGCTGAACCGCACGCCGCGCGGCGAAAGGCTTCAGCCCGTCTGAGCCTTGGCGTCGGGCTCCAGCGGGCCGCTCACCGAGGCGCCAAAACGCGAATCGTTTTGCGCCTTGACCGCGTCGGCCTGTTCGTCCTTGAGCGCCTCAATCTGCATGCGCCGAAAGACGATCAGGGTGCCGGCGTCCAGGGTGCGCTCGCATTCGGCCAGAGATTCCGTCAGTTGCACACTGCCGGGGCGCAGCTTGCGCAGGCTGGCTTCGTCCAGGTCCCAGTCGTCCGATGCGGAGCGCTCGAGCAGGCGCGTCAATTTCATGGCCAGCCCGCGCGTGTAGGTGAAATGGTTTTTTCCTTGTTGCGGGTGAAGCCGGCTCAGCAGCAGCGAGATGCCACCGAGCAGGATCTGGCACTCAAACAGCTCGGAATCGTCGGTCACCATGGGCAATGGCAAGGCGTCGTTCCAGATCGGTTGACCGTCAAGGTGTTTGGAGATCATGCCGAAATTCTAGGAGGAATTTGGCAATTTGTAACAATTTATTGTTATGGAAAACACCGTGAATTCGGGTGATTACCCTAGCCGCCGGTGTTGACCCCAGGCGCCTGCCCTGACATCTGACTATTGCACGACGCCGCGCGCCTTGAGTTCGGCAATTTGTACTGTGGTGAGTCCCACTTCGCGCAACACGGCGTCGGTGTCTTGCCCGAGCGTGGGCGCGTTTCGGCGATGGCCGCCGGGTGTAAGCGAGAGTTTCGGCACAAAACCCGGCACCATCAACTGGCTGCCATCCTGCATCGCCACCTGGCCGAGCATGCCGCGCGCGGCGAAGTGGGGGTCTGCCGCGATATCGGCCACGGTGTAGATTTTGCCGGCAGGCACTTCGGCCTGCCCGAGCGCCGCCATCACGTCATCCACGCTGCGGGTGCTGGCCCAGTGGCCAATGGCGTCGTCGATTTCAGCGACACGCTGGACGCGCCCGGCGTTATCGGCAAGGCTTGGGTCATTGCCCAGGTCGTCGCGCCCTATGGCCTGCATCAGGCGTTTGAAGATGCTGTCGCCGTTGCCGGCAATGATGGCGTAACCGCCGCCCTGGCAGCGGTAAGCGTTGGTCGGTGCAATGCCCGGCATGGCGCTGCCCGCCGGGCCGCGCACCACATTGAAAGCGCTGTATTCGGGCAGCAGGCTCTCCATGCAGTTGAACACCGCCTCGAACAGGGCAACGTCGATCACCTGACCGCGCCCCTTGGACGCATCCGCGCTGATCGAGTTGTGGCGGTGGTGCAGCGCCATCAATATGCCGATCACGCCATGCAGCGAAGCCAGCGTATCGCCAATGCTCACCCCCACTCGCACCGGCACGTGGCCCGGCTCGGCGGTAAGGTGGCGCATACCGCCCATCGCCTCGGCCACTACGCCAAAACCTGGGCGGTCGCGGTACGGGCCGGTTTGCCCGTAACCACTGATGCGCAGCATGATCAGGCCCGGGTTGGCCGCCTGCAGCACCTCGGGACCCAGCCCCCAGCCCTCCATCGCGCCGGGCCTGAAGTTTTCAATCACCACATCGGCCTCCAAGCAAAGGCGGCGCACCACATCCTGCGCCTGCGGCTCCTTCAAATTCAGGGCCAGCGAGCGCTTGTTGCGCGATTGCACCTGCCACCAGACGGAGGTGCCATCCTTGAGTAAGCGCCAGCGCCGCAAGGGGTCGCCACCCGGGTCGTTGCCGCGCGCTGGTGGCTCGATCTTGATCACGTCGGCGCCAAAGTCTGCCAGGGTCTTGGCCGCAAAGGGGCCGGCGATCAATTGGCCCAACTCGACCACTTTGAGGTCCGCAAGCGGGCCGGTTTTCAATGCTTCCACACGGGTTCAGGTCCTTTTGGCAGACTTTTTGGCCGCAGGTTTTTTGACCGCCTGATTTTTGGCGGCAGCCCCGGCGGGAGCAGCCAGCAAGGCGTCGAGGTTTTTCACGATTTCGCTCTCAATGCGCCCTTTGAACACCCCCAGCAGGAAACCGAGTTTGGCGTTGAGCTCAAATGCATCCGGAGTGACTTCAAGCGTGCCGTGAGCGCCGGCGCGGTTGAACCGTACCTCGTCCCGCGCGGCGCCTTCCTTGTAGGTGCAGGCCATTTGCAGGCCTTGCTCGGCCTGCTCAGCCCATCGGTAGGCGACCTTGCGTGCCTCGGCCATGCCCAGCTTGTGGTTTCGATGGATGTGAATGTCGGTCAAATGGGTCTCCTATTTTTCAACCGGCTTGGAGTGGGTCAGGTCCGCCAGCGCCTTGCGACGCTCGCCCTCGGGCAACTGCGACAGGTGCCGGACCGAATCATAAAACGCCAGCCAGGGTGAGTGATCAGGGGATAGCGCCGCGTTTTGCCGGAACAACGCTTCAAACTGCGGCACAAGATCATCATAGGCGGCCTGCGCACCGAACGCGGCGTTGTTGGCGTTCGCAACCCAGGTGTCGTAGCCGGACAGGTTTAAGGGCGCCGGCGACGCGTCTTGCCAAGCGGCCCGCAGCCTGGCGTAATGGGACCTGAAGGTTTCCATGGCCGCACCTTTAAGCGCGATCTTTTCATTGCGGGACGTGAGGTCCGGGCCTTCCGGGTCGTAGAGACCGGACAGGGCCTTTCGCGTGGCCTGTGTCAAGGCGCGAAACTCCCGGCGGCGCTCCGAATTGGCGTTGAATTGCCGCTTGACGGCTTCAGAGCCGTATTGCTCGATCCAGCGGTTGCCGCCCAGGCGCTCCACCGCCGTGGCGAAAGACTCGTTGAACATCGTGTCATTTTTGGCATAGGCGACCTGGTGCGCCAGCTCGTGGAAAATCAGCCGCGCCAGCTCTGCCTCCGGATAGTGGATGAAGGTGTTGAGCAGGGGGTCACCGCCGATCCAGTTCATCCAGCCCAGGGTGGAATATGCGGGGACGCCGTAAACACTGACCTCCAAACCCTGCGCCTTGAGCTCGGCCGCCTGTGCCCGGGCTTGCGCTTCGTCAAAATAGCCGCGGTAACCCACGCAGCCAGCGACCGGAAAACACCAGGTTTTGACCGTCAATGACAGCTCAGGCGCAGCCACCACATTCCAGACAACCGCACTGCGCTTGATGTCGGCGTAACGGGTGTAACTCGGGTTGTCGGGCAGGGCCAACTCTGTGGCCGCAAAGCGGCGGATGCGCTGCGCCAACTCCAGCTGGCGCTTGAGCGCCAAGGGCGCCTCCGGTTCACCCAGCCAGTCGTCCACCGGTTTGGCGGCCTGCATCACCCCCATGTGGCCCTGGGCAGACTGAAGGTAATAACCGACGTCGGCACAACCGGCCAGCACCACCGTCAGGACGACACAAAAGGCCACCCAGCATCTCTTGACACCCGGCCTGGAAAGAAAGTTTTCGCGCATGGTCAATCGGGAACCACCGCTGTCACTTCGATTTCGACCTTCGCCCGGGATTCGACAAGTGCCGCCACCTGCACACAGGTCATCGCAGGAAAATTGCGACCCATCACATCCCGGTAAACCAGGCCCAGTTCCTTGAGGCGGGCGTTGTACTCGGTCCGGTCCAGGATGTACCAGGTCATGCGCACCATATGCTCGGGACCCGCCCCGCCCGCCTCGAGAACCGCCACCACATTGCGCAGCGCCTGCTCGGTTTGCTGGACGAAATCGTCACTCTCAAACTGTTGATGCGCATTCCAGCCGATTTGCCCACCCACAAAAATCTGCGTGCCGCGCGCGGCAATGCCATTGGCGTAACCCTTTGCGGGCGCCCACCCGTCGGGTTGAAGAAGTTTCATGGTGGGTTCACCTGGTGTGCCTGGGGTGATTTCAATTTGAACCGTTGGAGTTTGCCAGTTTCGGTGCGGGGCAAGGTGTTCACAAACTCGATCTCGCGCGGGTATTTGTACGGCGCGATCACCGCCTTCACATGATCCTGCAGGGTCTTGACCATGGCACCGTCGCCAGCGTGCCCGGGCTTCAAGACGCAAAAGGCCTTGATGACCATGCCGCGCTCTTCATCGGCGATGCCCACCACCGCGCACTCGGCCACCGCTGGGTGGCGCAGCAAGGCATCTTCCACCTCAGGTGCGCCCACGTTGTAGCCGGCAGTAACGATCATGTCGTCAGTGCGGGCCTGGTAAAAAAAGTAGCCGTCTTCGTCCTGCAAAAAAGCGTCGCCGGGGTAGTTCCAGCCATTTTTCACGTAAACCCGCTGGCGCGCATCATCCAGGTACTTGCAGCCGGTCGGGCCAACCACGGCCAGTTTGCCCACGCTTCCCCGGGGCAACTCCCGCCCTGCATCGTCTACCACTTTGGCGGTGTAGCCCGGCACCACCTGGCCGATGGCGCCGAGGCGCACCGACTCGGGTGGTGAGGAAATGAAGATGTGGAACATTTCCGTGGCGCCAATGCCGTCTGTCATCTCGATGCCGCTGGCTTCGCGCCACAAAGTACGCGTGGCCAGCGGCAAACTCTCGCCCGCGCTCACACACATGCGCAGGGCGGGCTTGCCGCGTGCAGCGTTGAGCGCCTGGATGAAGGGCGCCATCTGGCGGTAAAACGTGGGCGCGGTGTAACAAATGGAGGCGCCCACGTGGTGGATCGTCTGCGCCATGTTTTCGGGGGTGTAGGGAGCGTCCGGAAAATAAACCGAGGCACCGGCCCACATCGGAAAAATCAACAGGCCGCCCATGCCGAAAGTAAAAGCCAAAGGCGGCGAGCCGATCACGATGTCATCCGGGCGGGCCTTGAGCACGTGGCGCGGCCAGCACTCGCAGGCAGCGAGGATGTCGCGGTGGCTGTGCAGCGCCGCCTTGGGTTTTCCGGTTGTGCCGGAGGTGAAAGCCATCATGGCAATGTCGGTTGCGGCGGACCGATGGGGCGCAAAGGTGCCCTCTTTGCTCGACGCCAGTGCTTCCAGCGAATCGGGCTGGTTTGGCTGGTTGAAAACCAGCATTTTTTGAAGCGAGGTGGCGTGCACCTGCGCCAGCTGAAGCTCATCGATCAGTTTGAAGTCGCACAGTGCCACCGCGGGCTGCGCTTTGGCGATGATGTCACCCAATTCCTTTGCCCGCAACAAGGGCATGGTGGCCACCGCGATCAGGCCAGCCTTGACCACAGCCAGCCACGCCAGCGCCATGCCAATCGAATTGCCGCCCCGCAGCATCACCCGGTTTCCCGGCTGCAGATGAAGGTCTTCCACCAACACGTGTGCGATGCGGTCAACCTGGACGCGCACCTGCGCATACGTGAGCACCCAAGCGGGTGAACGCAGCAGGGGCCGCTCTGCAAAGCCTTTGCCAGCGGCCTTGTCCAACAGTTCCTCCACAAGATTCAGCGATGGGCCGAATTGCAGCTCGGGCCGGTCAAACCGCAATTCCGGCATTTGCCCGGTGCCGGGCATCCGGGTGGCGACAAAACTGTCGGCGGTCACAGTCAGTCTCCTGCGAACACCGGTTTCTGTTTCGCCGCAAACGCTTCGTAGGCACGTCGAAAGTCTTTGGTCTGCATGCAGATCGCCTGCGCCTGTGCTTCGGCCTCGAGGGCTTGGTCGATCGTCATGGCCCACTCCTGCTGCAGCATGGTCTTGGTCATGCTGTGGCCAAACGTCGGGCCGGCCGCCAATTCCGCAGCGAGCGCCTGCGCTTTTGAGAGCAATTCTGAAGGATCATGCAGGGCATTGAAAAAGCCCCAGTTGAGCCCTTCCTGCGCTGTCATCACCCGGCCGGTGAACAACAACTCGGATGCGCGCCCCTGACCGATAACCCGCGGCAAAAGCGCACAAGCAGCCATATCGGCGCCCGCCAGGCCAACGCGGGTAAAGAGAAAAGCGGTCTTGGTATTTGCGGTGCCATACCGCATGTCACAGGCTAGCGCGACCATGCCACCCGCACCCGTGCAGATGCCGTCGATGGCGCCGATCAGCGGCTGCGGGCAATGGCGCATGGCTCGCACCAGGGCACCCGTCATGCGGGTGAATTCAAGCTGCTCGGGCATGCTCATCGCCATGAGCGGGCCAATGATTTCATGCACATCACCGCCACTGCAAAAATTGCCCCCTGCGCCGGTGATGACCACCGCCTTGACATCGGTTGCGCGGTTAAGACTTTCAAACAAATCACGCAGTTCGGCGTAGGACTCAAACGTGAGCGGGTTTTTGCGTTCGGGCCGGTTCAGCGTGAGTGTTCCCACGCCGCTGGCATCGCAAGCCCATTTGAAATGGCGTGCTTCGTAATTGGCTATGGGCGCAAACTGGACACGCATGGGGTTGGACGGCGCGATGTAATGTTTCATGGCGTGAAATGGAGTGTTTTGGATGGACGAAGTGGCGACTTGTTTGCGGGCAATGGCGTTTTGGGCGGCAGCCTGGCCTTTACCCGGCCCAGCAGTTTGTGCAATTGGTCGATGTCTTTTCTCCCCAGACTTTCAAAGGCCCGAAGGATCCAGGTTTCGTGCGCCTGGGCCAACGCGCGAAAAATCTGGACGCCCTTGTGGGTCAATTTGACGCGCCAGGAACGTTTGTCGCTGGCCACTTCGACCCGCTCGACCAGACCTTCAGCAACCAGCTGGTCGGTGATGCCGGTGATGTTGCCGCGCGTGACCATCATGCGCTGTGACAACTCGTTCATCTTCAGGCCTTCAGGTGAACGCTCCAGCTGGGCCATCAGGTCGAAGCGCGGCAAAGTGGTGTCGAACTGGCTTCGCAGGTTGCTGCGTATGGCTTGTTCGATCAATTGGGTACACGTGAGCAGGCGCAGCCAGAGCCGAAGCTCCTGGGGGTGCTCGGCCATGGTTGTGCCCTGAACGCGCGCTTCGGCATCCATCTCAGAATTCCTCGTCGGCCATGTTTTTGGCGGCCGCTTGCGGTTTGTCCGCAAGACTTCGAAGCTGTTGCCCCTTCTCAATCTCACGGTAATGCTGGTCGCGCCCGCTCCAGTATTGCCTGGGCCAATCCACGTTGCGGGACTGCAATTTCGCCGCCTCATGAAGCGTCCAGGCGGCATCCGCCAGGTGCGGGCGGGCAATGGCACACAGGTCGGCGCGCCCCGCCGCGATGATGCTGTTGGCCTGGTCGGCGTCGGTGATGGCACCTACCGCGATGGTCTGGATGCCGACTTCGTTGCGGATGCGGTCTGAAAACGGTGTCTGGTACATGCGGCCATAGACTGGCTTGGCGTTGCGCGTGGTCTGGCCTGACGACACATCGATCACATCACAGCCCGCCGCCTTGAACAGGCGCGCAATGGCCACCGCGTCGTCCGCCGTGTTGCCACCTGGCGCCCAATCGTGCGCGGAGATGCGCACACTCATGGGTTTGTTGGCTGGCCAGACGTTGCGAATGGCGGTGAAAACCTCCAGCGGGAAACGGCAACGCGCCGCAAGGGCACCGCCGTATTCGTCGGCTCGGTGATTGGTCAGCGGTGAGATGAAACTCGCCAGCAGATACCCATGCGCGCAATGCAGCTCCAGCCAGTCGAAACCAGCGGTGTGCGCGCGGCGCGCC
>JANNMM010000012.1:0-3657 GCA_031397915.1 Rhodoferax sp.
TACCTGTTGATGGACTGGAGCCGGCTGGTTGAGCGCGTGCAAGACCTCATTCCGCTGCACCAGCGCGCGGCAGCCGCCAGTTTTACCGGCGAGGCTGATTCCGTGCTCGGCCAGTACCTGCGCGGCCAACTGCTGGTGATGGTGGTGATGGCGGTGTTTTACAGCGTTGGCATGGCGCTGTTCGGGCTCGATTTGGCCTTGCCGATCGGCATTTTCACGGGCCTGGCGATGTTTGTGCCTTACTTGGGTTTTGGCATGGGGCTGATCCTGGCGGTGCTGGCCGGCGCTTTGCAGTTCGCCTCGGTCAAGGCGCTGGTGATGGTGGTGGCGGTGTATGGCGTGGGGCAGGTGATGGAGAGCCTGATACTTACGCCGCGCCTGGTCGGCGAGCGCATCGGCCTGCACCCGCTGGCGGTGATTTTTGCGCTTCTCGCGTTTGGCCAGCTGTTTGGTTTTGTGGGCGTGCTGGTGGCCTTGCCAGCCAGTGCGGTGCTGCTGGTGGCCTTGCGCCGCGTCAAAACCAATTATCTGGCCAGCAAGCTCTATACAGGTTGATGAAGCAAATCACGCTAGACATTGGCCTGGCCACCGGCCCGACGCTGGCCAACTTTTTCCCGGGGCCCAATGAAGCTGTAGCGAGCCATCTGGCCCTGTGGGTGGGTGCCAAGTCCACTGTGGCCACACTGCGTTCGCCCGTACCCACCTATGTGTGGGGCGGCGAAGGCAGCGGCAAAACGCACCTGCTCAAGGGCGTGCGCGAAGCCTTGCGCGAGCAGGGCGCCAGCGTGGGCTGGCTGGACGCATCCATGCTTGAGCCGCCCGCTTTCAACGAGCTTTGGGCTGCGGTGTTGATGGACGACGTGCACCTGTACACCGCCGTGCAGCAACACGCCGCCTTCAACTGGTTTGTCAACGCCCAGACCCTTCAACGCGCGGTGCTTGCAGCCGGTACCGTGCCGCCGGCCGACCTGAAGCTGCGTGACGACCTGCAAAGCCGCTTCGGTTGGGGCCATGTGTTTGGCTTGAAAGTGCTCAGCGAAACCGAGCGGCGTGCCGTGTTGCGCCAGGCCGCCGACGAGCGCGGCGTGTTTCTGGGCGACGAGGTGATGGATTTCATGCTCACACGGTTCAGCCGTGACCTGGGCAGCCTGATGGAGTTGCTGAATCTGCTGGACGGTTATTCGCTGCAGACCAAACGTGCCATCACCGTGCCGATGATCAAGTCGATGATGGACATCGCGTGACCACCAGCGCCTCAGCCAAGACAGGTCAATTTTTCGAGGTGCCGCCCGTAGAAAAATTAGCCCCCTCGGGGGGCAGCGAACCACGCAGAGCGGGGAGCGTGGGGGTGGCACTATTTGATCTGGACCACACGCTGATCCCGTTTGATTCGGACTACGCCTGGGGCGTTTTCACCACCACCATCGGCTGGACCGATCCGGTGGAATTTGCCCGCAAAAACGACGCGTTTTTTGCCCACTACCGGGCCGGCACGCTGGACATTCATGACTACGTCCGGTTCGCCACAGACGCGGTACGCCGCCAGGGCGCGGTCAAATCCGTGGCCGCGCACAGCCGCTTCATGCGCGAGGTGGTTCACCCGGTGATCAAGCCCGAACCCCTGGCACTGCTGGAGGGCCATCGCCGTGCAGGCGACGAAATCGTCATCGTTACGGCCACCAATGAGTTTGTCACCCGGCCCATCGCCGAGGCGTTTGGCGTGCAGGAGTTGATCGCGGTTGAGCTCGAGCGCGATGCCGCAACGGGCTGGATCAACGGCGAGATCAAGGGTGTGCCCAGCGCGCGCGAGGGCAAAGTGACGCGGGTGGAACAATGGCTGGCCGCGCGCCGGCTCGGCTGGGACGACGTGGACGCGACTTTTTACACCGATTCCATGAACGACCTGGCCTTGATGGAGAAAGTCACGCACCCGGTGGCGACCAACCCGGACGACCGGCTGCGGCAAATCGCGAGAGAGCGCAATTGGCGCATACTTGACCTTTGGAAAACATGAGGCCGCGCCGGCGTTTTTGCCGGTTTTTGCGCCCTGAAATGGACATCAGTTGATCAAAAAATTCATCGAAAACCTGTTTGAAAAAGCCACCGGCAGCCGCGCCAAAAAGCCCAAATTCGGCAAACGGCAGGAGGTGGCGGCCAGTGTTCACGGCATTGACCCGGCGAAAGTGGACGAACGTGCCGCCAACGTGGTGCGCACCCTGAAGGAAGGCGGTTTCGAGGCTTACATCGTCGGCGGCGCA
Source organism: Rhodoferax sp. (assembly GCA_031397915.1). Lineage (GTDB taxonomy): Bacteria > Pseudomonadota > Gammaproteobacteria > Burkholderiales > Burkholderiaceae_C > JANYCG01. The sequence goes on from JANNMM010000012.1 coordinate 2,259, forward strand.
GTGCGTGACCTGCTGGTGGGCCTCACGCCCAAAGACTTCGACGTGGCCACCAACGCCACGCCCGAGCAGGTGAAGGGCCTGTTCCGGCGCGCTTTCATCATCGGGCGGCGTTTTCGCATCGTTCACGTGGTCTACGGGCGCGGGCGCGAACATGAGGTGATCGAGGTCTCGACCTTCCGTGCTTACCTCGACAACGCGGCGGCCGAAGCGGTGGCGGGCAACGAGAAAACCAGCAAATCCGAATTGGCTGGCATGAAGCACGCGGTCGACTCGACCGGCCGCGTCTTGCGCGACAACGTCTGGGGCCCGCAAGACGAAGACGCCACGCGGCGCGACTTCACCGTCAACGCCATGTATTACGACCCCGAAACGCAGGTGGTGGTGGATTACCACGGCGGCATGGCGGACGTGAAAAAACGCCAGATCCGCATGATCGGCGACGCCGCCACGCGTTACCGCGAAGACCCGGTGCGCATCATCCGCGCGGTGCGTTTTGCGGCCAAATTGAGCCCGCTGGGCTTCAAGCTCGACGCCAAAACCGCCGCGCCCCTGGTCAAATCCCACGAGCTGCTGGCCGATGTGCCACAAAGCCGCCTGTTTGACGAAATGCTCAAACTAGTGCAAACCGGGCACGCGCTGGCGTCGATTGAGCAGCTCAAATTGCTGGGCCTGGCCCGCGGCATTTACCCGCTGCTGGACGTGGTGGTGGAGCGCGCCGCCTCGCCTTTTGTGAACGCCGCGCTGAAAGACACTGACCGGCGCGTGGGTGAGGGCAAACCGGTAGCGCCGAGTTTCCTGTTGGCCTGCGTGTTGTGGGCCGACGCGCGTGACGGCTGGGCACAGCGCCAGGCGCAGGGCCAAAACAGCTTCCCGGCGCTCAATGACGCGATTGAGGATGTGTTCAACGCGCGCATTGGTGATGTGTCGGGCCGCGGCCGTCTGGCCGGTGACATGCGCGAAATCTGGCTGATGCAAACCCGTTTCGACAAACGCAACGGCAGCGCGGCCTTTGGTCTGGTGGACCAGCCGCGTTTTCGGGCTGCGTTCGACTTCATGCGCCTGCGCGCTGACGTGGGCGAAGTTGAAGAGTCGCTGGCCGACTGGTGGCAAGAGTTCAGCATGGCCACCGACAGCGAGCGCCAGGACCTGGTGGACATGGTGCGTGAGGAGCAGCAGCGCAAACCGCGCGTGGCCAGGGCGCCGCGGTCAGTGGCGGGGGGCACGGCGGCTGTGAGTTCCGGGTCAACGTCACCAGGGTCAACTTCCGCATCGACGTCTTCATCAGAATCGGCAGAGCCACCATTTGGCAACGATGAACAGCCCTCCAGTGGCGACGCCCCCAAACGCCGCCGCCGGCGCCGCCGGTCGGGCGGCAACCAGGGTGGCGCTCCCGGCGATG
>JANNMM010000028.1:0-2205 GCA_031397915.1 Rhodoferax sp.
GGCCAGCAACGATTCAGGCGGCAAGGCGGTGCCTGGAACCCACTCGCCCAAGGTGATGCGAGCGCGCAAACTGCTAGCCAGCCAACCGTAGCGGCTTTGGCCTGGGGCGGGTTGTTCGCCAAGTGTTAAAAGCGGTATTGACGCTAAATCTCGATCCAAAATATAGTCCTCTAGATGTCTATAATGTATCCCATGATTTCTGATTTGTCAAAAACCGCCGTCGATGCGCATTTTCATGTTTTCAAGGCGGGCATTGCCCAAGCCGGTGCACGCTACGTCCCGGCGTATGACGCACCATTTTCGAGCTGGCAGAACAGAGCCGGGCCGCTGGGCGTGGGTCGCGGCGTGCTGGTCCAGACCAGTTTCCTGGGCTTCGACAACACGCAGCTTGTTGCAGAACTGGAGCGATGGCCGGGCGTATTGCGGGGCGTTGCAGTGGTTGAGCCGAATGCGACACTTCAAACGCTGCAGCCCTTGCACCGGGCCGGCGTGCGCGGCATCCGACTGAACCTGGTGGGCGTTTCGCATGAATTGAGCTTATGGACGACAGACGCGCCAGTTTGGGGTGCGCTCGCTTCGCTCGGCTGGCACTTGGAACTGCACACCGACATCGGCCGCTTGCCAGAGGTGCTTGCGCAACTGCCTGGCGAGCTGCCCCTGGTTATTGACCACATGGGAAAGCCCGAGGCGATCTCGGTCAATGACGCAACGGTTCGCCTCGTGGCCGCCCGTGCCCGGTGCGGCAATGTGCATCTAAAACTGAGTGGCGCCTACAGATTAAAGGGGCTTAATCCTGGCGAACTGTCGCGGCTGTGGCTCGGTGAGTTGGGCGCTGACCACCTGCTGTGGGGTAGCGACTGGCCGTGCACAAACCACGAATCACGGGCGAACTACCCCGTGCTGCTGAAGTCGCTGCATGAGTGGCTGGGCGATGAAGCCATGATCGAAAAGGTACTGTCCACCAACCCCCAACGCCTGTATTGGGCTAATTAAATGGCCGCCTCGCATCGTCCGCGAAATGATGAACGCGGCTTATTTGTTTTGGTGGTTTCTCCTTGCGACACAGCGTCGCACCTGTATTTAGTTGCGCGGTACGACCGCTAATTAATAAGACACGCTACAAAGCTCAACATCCAGTAAATTGTGCTGACGAGTAACCGCAAAACCGCCCGCAATTGAAGTTCGCGGTGCAAACTCGAATGACTATGGGTGCCGGGTTTCGAGCCCGTTGCGTCTCCCTGTTCTCTCTACGCTTCTGGCGAAACCCCCAGCGCCACCAGGAACCTCGCGACCATGTTGTAAGTCGCAATCGCGCTCGTCAGCTCGACCAGTTCGGTCGTGTCGAAGTGGTCACGCAACGCATCGAATACCTCGTTGGTCACTTTGACATCGAGCGTCATCTGCGCGGCGTAGCGCACCACCAATTGCTCGACTTCGCCCAGCGCCGGGTGCGCCGCCGACTGACGGGCGTCGGCCTTGACGACGGCGTTGAGCGCGTCGAGTTCGGCCTGGGTGCCGCCTGCCTTCAGAAAGTCGGGCGCATGGTGCTTGTACTCGTAGGCAGCGCCTGTCAGCAGCGCCACCGTGCAGATGCCGAGTTCGCGCAATTTGGGGCTGGTCGGCAGGTCGGTGCGGACGGCTTTCAGGTACACGTTCCAGCCGCGCGCCAGCGGCTCGCTCCAGAGCAGGGCCTTGTCGAGGTTGATCAGCGTGCCGCCGCGGCGCTTGAGGATGGCGTCCACCAGGTCTTGCGGTTGGGGCTTGAGGGCGGGGGTCCAGTCTGGGATGCGCATGGTGAGGTTCTTTTTGCGTTGAAGAAGCTGCAAGCGTAGCGGTAAATCCGTGCCGGGTTCGCCTCCGATCGCGTTGGATAATTGCGCCATGCGAATTCAATTCACCAAAATGCAGGGCGCGGGCAACGACTTTGTGATGCTCGACGAAACCCGCGCGCCACTGGGCCTGACGACCGCGCAGTACCGGTTTCTGGCCGACCGCCACTTCGGCGTGGGCGCGGACCAGATTCTGTCGGTGCGGCCATCACCCCAACCCGGCATTGACTTCGAATACGTGATTCACAACGCCGACGGCGGCCAGGTTGAGCAGTGTGGCAACGGCGCGCGCTGCTTTTTGCGCTTTGTCATTGATCGTGGCCTGACGACGAAGCACGCCGTCAAAGTCAAAACCCTGGGCGGCGTGATCGAACCC
>JANNMM010000005.1:0-3773 GCA_031397915.1 Rhodoferax sp.
ACATCTTCCCTGGCGGCGAACTGGCCCATGAGTCGCGTGTCTCGCAAGACTTGGCCGAGGCCGGGCTCGAACTGCTGGATGCCGAAAACCTGCGCCCGCACTACGCCCGCACCCTGTGGGCCTGGTCCGACGCGCTTGAGCGCCAGCTCGACGAAGCCCGCAAACACACGCCCGAAGCCACCGTGCGCGCCTACCGGCTGTACCTGGCCGGCTGCGCGATGAGCTTCGAGCGCGGCTGGATATCGCTGTTTCAGTTGCTGGCGTCGCGGCCCGATGGCGATGTGGAAAGCGGGGCGATGCGGGGCGCGCAATCGGCGTACCCGTTCAATCGGGAGTATGTGTATCGGGGAGCTTGAGGCGGGCTGCCCACCAACGGTCGTGTGTTGAAATGCGGCGGAGTTGCAACAGCCCGCCGCATGAGCCAAGGACAAGGTGATCGACCTGCTGATGCGCGTGACCACGGTGAGCGTGGAGACGGTGCGGATTACTGACGCAATGAAAGCGGCGGCCAAGTGAGTGACCTGAATCTTCTCCAAGGGCTGTTGGCCCACCCTGCAGAGGCAGAATGGTTGGAGTTCAAGCACAACAAGGCAGAACCGCAGGAGATTGGTGAATACATTTCTGCCTTGTCCAACTCGGCAGCCCTTGCCGGGCAGCGTTGTGGCTATGTGGTCTGGGGAATAGAGGATGGCACGCACCAGTTGCTAGGCACCAATTTTCAGCCCCACGCAGCGAAGATTGGGAACGAGCCATTGGAATCCTGGCTCAGTCGTTTGCTGACGCCGCACCTGGACTTCAGGTTTTCCACCATCGAGGTGGGGCTTAAAAAAGTCGTCGTGCTTGAGTTTCCGGCAGCACGGCAGGTGCCAACACGGTTTGAAGGTTCCGAATACATCCGGATAGGGTCGGTCAAAAAGAACTTGAAGGACTATCCCGAAAAAGAACGCGCGTTGTGGGATCTATTTCGGCAGACGCCATTTGAAATGGATGTTGCCTTAGCCGACATAGATGCACAAACTGCCCTCGAAGTGCTGGACTACCCCAACTATTTTTCGATGACCAATCAGCCGTTGCCAGATGGAAAAAGCGGCATCATTGAAAAATTAGTGGCAGAACGCTTTTTGATCATCCGTGCCAACAGCCGCTACGACGTGACAAATCTGGGCGCTTTGCTGTTTGCGCGCGATCTGGCGGACTTTGGTCGGCTGAGTCGCAAGGCTTTGCGCGTTGTTTTCTACAAAGGCATCAACCGCATTGAAACCGAACGGGAGCAAACAGGCGCGCGGGGTTACGCAGTTGGCTACTTGGGCGCAGTGAAATTTCTCCACGACCGTTTGCCGCGCAATGAGCATATTGAGCAGGCCTTGCGCAAAGAGGTCGCCATGTATCCCGAACTGGCGCTGCGCGAGTTGATTGCGAATGCCCTGATTCACCAGGACTTCAGCATTACGGGATCAGGCCCTTTAGTCGAGGTCTTTACCGACAGGATTGAGATCAGCAATCCGGGTGTTCCCCTCAACGATTTGCAGCGCCTGATGGATTTGCCGCCAAGGTCTCGAAATGAGGCTTTGGCTGCCGTGATGCGAAGGCTTGGCATCTGTGAAGAGCGGGGCAGTGGGATTGACAAGGTGATCCATGAAATTGAACGGTATCAATTGCCACCGCCTGATTTCCGCATTGCTGGCGACAATACGACGGCCATCCTGTTTGCGCCGATGAAATTGACTTTGATGCGCCCCATTGACCGCGTGCGGGCCTGTTACCAACATGCTTGCCTCATGTATGTGAGCAATCAACGCATGAACAACACGTCTTTGCGGGCGCGTTTTGGTCTAGATGCTGCCAACGCCGCCTCGACCTCGCGGTACTTCAGCGAAGCCTTGAAGGCTGGTGTCATTCGCATCGGCAACCCTGAGAGCAAGTCCACCAAAGGCCGTTGGTATCTGCCTGCTTGGGCCTGAAACTCTCTTTGCTGGCTGTTTGCTGATTTGTGGGTTGGAAGATTGGGAAAAAACGTAACTATTTGATTTAAATAGAGTTTTTCTGCCCATGTTCTTTGCTGGCTGCTTGCGACCGCTGGCTGAATGACCTCGGGATTATCCCAGCAACCGCGCCAGATACTTCCCCGTATGGCTCGCCGGGTTGGCCGCCAGGTCTTCCGGGGTGCCCACACCCACCACCTCGCCGCCGCCCGAGCCGCCTTCGGGGCCCATGTCGATCAGCCAGTCGGCGGTTTTGATCACGTCCAGATTGTGTTCGATCACCACAATGGTGTTGCCGGCGTCGCGCAACTGGTGCAGCACTTTCAAAAGCAGGTCGATGTCGGCAAAATGCAGGCCGGTGGTGGGCTCGTCCAATATGTAAAGCGTGCGGCCGGTGTCGCGTTTGCTGAGTTCGAGGGCCAGTTTCACGCGCTGGGCTTCGCCGCCGGAGAGTGTGGTGGCGCTCTGGCCGAGGCGGATGTACGACAGGCCCACGTCCAAGAGCGTCTGCAACTTGCGCGCGATGGTCGGCACGGCGTTGAGGAACTCATAGGCCGTCTCGACCGTCATGTCCAGCAGCTGCGCGATGTTTTTGCCTTTGTACTGCACCTCCAGCGTTTCGCGGTTGTACCGCATGCCGTGGCACACGTCGCAGGGCACGTACACATCGGGCAAAAAGTGCATCTCGACGCGTTTTACGCCATCGCCCTGGCAGGCTTCACAGCGACCGCCGGCCACGTTGAAGCTGAAGCGGCCTGGCCCGTAGCCGCGTTCGCGCGCCATCGGCACTTCGGCCATCAGCTCGCGGATGGGTGTGAACAGGCCGGTGTAGGTGGCCGGGTTACTGCGCGGCGTGCGGCCAATCGGCGACTGGTCGACGCTGATGACCTTGTCGAAATGTTCGATGCCTTCAATCGCCTCGTGCGCCGCGGGCTCTTCGTGCGCGCGGTACAGCGTGCGGGCCACGGCAGCGTAGAGCGTGTCGTTCACCAGCGTGGATTTGCCCGAGCCAGAGACGCCAGTGACGCAGGTGAGCAGGCCCACCGGCACTTCGACGTTGACGTTTTTCAGGTTGTTGCCGGTCGCACCGATCACACGCAGCGCCTGCATGGCGCCTTGTGTGAGCAGATGCGCGGCCTCCCGCGCAGCGCGGCGCTCGGCGGCGGGGCTGGGCGGAAACTTCGACTTGAACTTGTCGTTCGGCACGTGGCTGATCAGCGTCGGCTGCCACTTGGCGCGGCGTTTCGGCACGGCGATTTGCAGCGTGTGCGCCAGGTACTGGCCAGTGAGCGACGCCGGTGTGTTTTTCACCTGCTCAAACGTGCCCTGGGCCATCACGCGGCCGCCGTGGATGCCCGCGCCGGGGCCCATGTCGATCACATGGTCCGCTGCGCGGATCATGTCTTCGTCATGTTCGACCACGATCACACTGTTGCCAATGTCGCGCAGGTGTTTGAGCGTGCTGATCAGGCGGTCGTTGTCACGCTGGTGCAGGCCGATGCTGGGTTCGTCCAGCACATACATCACGCCGGTGAGGCCGGAGCCAATTTGCGACGCGAGGCGGATGCGTTGCGATTCACCACCGCTCAGGGTCTCAGCGCTGCGGTCCAGGCTCAAATAATTCAACCCGACGTCGTTCAAGAATTTCAGGCGCAGGCCGATCTCGCGGATCACCTTGGCGGCGATGTCGCCTTTGGCGCCGGGGATGTGCAGCGTGGTGAAGTAGTCAAAACTTTCGCGCAACGTGATGTGGCTGATGTCGAAAATCGCCCGGGCGCTGGCGGCGTCATC
>JANNMM010000105.1:0-4481 GCA_031397915.1 Rhodoferax sp.
ACGCGCCGCACTCACCACCACCGGCAGGCCATGCGCCATGGCTTCGAGCACGACCATGCCAAAGGTGTCCTCCAGCGTCGGATGCACCAACGCGTCGGCCGCGTCGTAGGCCGTACCCACTTCACGCAGTTGCCCGAGAAAACGGACACGGCGGCCCAGGCCCAGGCGTTGGATTTGCACGCCAAAATCCCCGGCCTGCGCGGCATTGCCCACTACCGCCAGGTGCAATTGGAATGTGGCTGTCGGGTCGGTTGCCGCGCCGGACGGACACGCTTTTTCCAACTGCGCCATCGCGTCGAGCAAACTTGCAAGCCCCTTTTTGTGAAAATCATTGGCGACGAACAACAACACCGGGCCTTGAATCGGCAGTCCCAGGGCTTCGCGTGCCGCCCTTTTTTTCTCCAGAGAAGGCGCGCCGGGCGCCGTGTCAATGCCGGGTGTGATCACCTCGAGCATCGGTACCGTCTCAGCATGTGTTGCCGCCAGCACATCGCGCAAAGTATTTGAGGTGGCTACGATGTGGCGCCCCGGCTGCGGCGCATAACGCCGCTTCTCCAGCCACAGATAGGCCAGCAGCCGCACACTGGTTGTAACCTTGAGCCAGCGCAGCGCCACCGCCAAGCCGGTGCGCCCGACAAACAGGTTGTGGCGAATCGGCAGCACGTGCACCGTTTGCACCTGCCCGTGCCAGGTGTTTTCGTGGGAATGCACCACGTCAAAACCGTGCCGTGTCGCGCGCCAGGTGGCAAACGCAAACCACAGCTGGTTGATCCAGCGCGGCCTTGCCATGGGCATGGTCACATGATGGTAAGTCACGCCAGGGAATTGGTGGTGAATCCTCTGGGCAAACACGTGGATCTCATGGCGCGCGGCGAGTTGCTCGACCAAGGCGATGGCGTAACGCTCGGCGCCTCCGCCGGTCGGATCGAAATTCCGGCTCAGAACCGCGACGCGCAACCGGCGGAGCGAAGGGCTTGCATCCATTACCGCCGCCGGTCTTCGTAAGCCGTTGCCAATTTCAGCCACAGCCCAGGCCGGGTGGTGGCCCGGACCACCGGTGCGCGCGGCAACTGCAACAGGTCGTCGCCCGCATTCGCACGCCCGCGCTGCGTGGTGGTGGCGGTGTCGTAACCGGCTTCGCGCACCATGTCCACATGCGCCGTTGAATACTCGCCAAACGGGTAGCAGAAGTGCCGAACAGCCGTGCCGCTCAGGTGCTCCAGTTCGGCTTTTGATGACGCGATCTCCTCGCGTGCGATCGCATCAGATACAGCGCCGAGCCGCACATGGTTGCGTGAATGCGCACCAACATCTTGCCCAGCCGCAGCCCATTCACGCAGCTGACCTGCGTCCATCAAGCGCGTCTGGGCCACGCCCAGCGCCTCGTCCCAGTCGTTCGTGCGGCCGAGCCGCTGGCTGACAAAATAACAGGTGGCGGAAAAACCGTGGCGCAGCAATACCGGCAGAGCGTGGGCAAGGTTGTTGCGGTACCCGTCGTCAAAGGTGATGCCCACGACCTTGCCGGTTTTTTCACCTTTGAGGTAAGGCAAGAGCGCGTGCATGCCCAGGCCTTGGTAACCCAGCATGGCCAGCATCGCCATTTGCCGGGCAAATGCCTCTGGCGCGACATACAGGCTTCGAAACGGCGCGCCCCTCGGCGGCGCAGCATCGATCTGGTGGTAGGTGAGGATGGGAACCGGTGCGCTCAAAGCTCGACTCTGCGGGTGGACACGTCAAATTGCGCCATCACAACAGCACAATGTCATACTGCTCCTGCCCCATGGCGGCTTCGCTTTGCAGTGAAACCGGCTTGCCAATGAATTCCGAGAGGCCCGCCAGATGCTGGCTCTCTTCGTCCAGAAACAGTTCAATCACCTTGGGCGACGCAACAACGCGGAACTCACGCGGATTGAACTGGCGCGCCTCCCGCAGGATCTCGCGAAAAATGTCGTAGGCCACGCTGCGCGGGGTTTTCACAATACCCTTGCCAGCGCAGACCTCGCAAGGCTCACACAACATGTGCGCCAGTGACTCACGCGTGCGTTTGCGCGTCATCTCGACCAGGCCCAACTGTGAAAACCCGCCGGCCGACGTCTTGACGCGGTCACGCTGCAGTTGCTTGCGAAACTCGGCCAGGACCGCGTCGCGGTGGTCTTCGCGCGCCATGTCTATGAAGTCGGCAATGATGATGCCGCCCAGGTTTCTCAGGCGCAGTTGCCTGGCGATGGCCTGCGCAGCCTCCAGGTTGGTCTTGAAAATGGTGTCGTCAAAGTTGCGCGCACCAACAAAACCACCGGTGTTGACGTCTACCGTGGTGAGCGCCTCGGTCTGGTCGACGATCAGGTAGCCGCCTGATTTCAGGTCGACCCGCCGTGCCAGCGCCTTTGCGATTTCCTCGTCGATCGAGAACAGGTCGAATATGGGCCGTTCACCCTTGTAATGCTGCAGTTTTTCAGCTGCTTGCGGCATGAATTCCCGCCCGAACGTCTGCAGCAGGTCGAACTGCTCGCGTGAATCCACTTTGATGGTTTGCGTCGCTTCACTCACCATGTCCCGCAACACGCGCTGCAAGAGATTGAGGTCCTGGTGCAACAGCGAAGACGGGGGCAGGCGCACAGACGCGTCCTTGATGCGCGCCCAGGCCTTGCGCAAGTAACCGATGTCGTCGGCCAGCTCGGCGTCGGACGCGTCTTCACCGTTGGTTCGCAGAATGAAACCGCCGCCCTCAGACGCGGTGAGCGCCTGCAGGCGCGTGCGCAACTCATCGCGCTGGCCCGAGGGGATTTTTTGCGACACGCCCACATGGTCATCCTGCGGCAAAAACACCAGCAGACGCCCTGCAATGCTGATTTGGGTGGATAGGCGTGCCCCCTTGGTGCCAATCGGGTCCTTGATCACCTGCACCGTGAGCGCCTGGCCTTCAAACACCTGCCGTTCAATCGGCGTCTGGGACTGCGCCGCGCGTGCCGCGCTGAGGGTTTCACCGTCGAGCGGCGGGTGCCAGACATCGGCCACATGCAAAAACGCCGCTCGCTCCAGCCCTATGTCGATGAACGCAGACTGCATGCCGGGCAGCACTCGCGCCACCTTGCCAAGGTACACATTGCCCACCAGCCCCCGCTCCAGCGTGCGCTCCACGTGCAGTTCCTGCACCGCACCGTTCTCAACCACCGCGACACGGGTTTCCTGGGGCGACCAGTTGATCAGGATGTCTTCATTCATGGCGGTATTGTTGACCGGATTTGCCATGCCATCAGGGCAGATTGAAGGCCCGCAGCAACTGGGCGGTCTCATGCATCGGCAAACCCATGATGCCCGAATAACTGCCGCTGATGTGCGAAATGAAAGCCGCTGCCCGCCCCTGCACCGCATAGGCACCCGCCTTGCCCATGGGTTCGCCGGACGTGGCATAGGCGCGGATTTGCGCCTGCGTCATCGCAGAAAATGTCACTCGCGATTCGCTCAGCGCCTGTACACGTTTGCGCGGCGTGCCGATGGCCACTGCCGTCAGTACCCGGTGGGTTTGGCCTGCCAACTCGCCCAGCATGCGGCGCGCATCGGCGTTGTCTGCCGGTTTGCCGTAAATTGTGCGGCGCATGGCAACGGTGGTGTCGGCACAGAGCACAGGCGCCACGTCCAGGCCCCGACGCTTCATCCGCGTCAATGCTGCGTCGAGCTTCAAACCGGTAACCCGCTTCACATAATGCGCTGGCGCTTCGTTTTTGAGAGCAATCTCGAGCGCTTCGGAATCTTCTTCCGCTCCCGGCAGGAGCAGTTCGTGGCGAACACCCAGTTGATCCAGCAATTGGCGCCTGCGCGGGCTTTGTGAGGCAAGGTAGACAAAATTGGTCATCGCAAGACGCCAATTTTTCGACGGGCCGCCCCTAGAAAAAGTAGCCCCCTTGGGGGCAGCGCAGTACACGAAGTGGCAAGCGTGGGGGCCATATTTTTATTCACGATGGTAGGGGTGGCCCGCGTTGATTGACCACGCGCGGTAAAGCTGCTCAATCAGCAACACCCGCGCAAAGGCATGGGGCAGCGTCATGTCTGAGAGCCGGATACGCTCGTGCGCAGACTGGCGGAATTGCGGCTCCAGGCCGTCGGGCCCGCCAATCACAAGAGCGACATCGTCTCCCCCCAGTTGCCAGCTTTTCAGGCGCGATGCCAGCGCCGCCGTGGTGAGTGACGTTCCGCGTTCATCCAGCACCACAACACGGCTGCCTTTCGGGATGGCTGCTTCAATGCGCGCAAGCTCGGCAGCAAAGAGGGTTTCCAGTGACTTGGAGCCACGCGGCTCGGTTTTCACCGCCTTGATCGACACCTTGATTTCCGGCGGAAAGCGTTTGGCGTAATCGTCCCAGGCGGTTTGCGCCCAATCTGGCACACGCAAACCGACGGCGACGATCGTCAGCTTCACACCGCATTGCCCTCTGGTGGCCGGCTGCGTTTATTTGCGACGGACAGGAGCCGCTTTTTTGACC
>JANNMM010000150.1:0-10573 GCA_031397915.1 Rhodoferax sp.
CAACGCCGTCACCATCGCCGAGTATGTGGTGATGGGCATGCTCACCATTGCCAAGGGTTACCGCGAGGTGGTGCTGGCGCAGGCGCGGCACGAATGGCTCAAGGAATCGCCGGGCAAGGTGGAGCTGCTCGGCACCCGCGCGGTGGTGATCGGTTTTGGCGCCATTGGTCAAGGCGTGGCCGAGCGCCTGTTGGCGTTTGGCGTTGAGGTCACTGCGGTGCGGCGAACCACTGCGCCGCGTGAATCCGGTGGCCCGCTGGATCGTATCAACGTGCTCGGGCCGGACCAATGGCAGGCGCGTCTGGGCGAGTTTGACTGGGTCATCCTGGCGGTGCCTGCCACAGCCGAAACGGCGCAGATGATCGGCTCGAAGGAACTGGCCGCGATGAAGACAAGCGCCACGCTCATCAACGTCGCACGTGGCAGCGTGGTCGATCAAGAGGCCCTGACGCTGGCGCTCAAAAACAAAACCATCGGCGCAGCGTTTCTGGACGTGACCGAACCCGAACCGTTGCCGGCCGGGCATGAACTCTGGACGCTGCCCAACGCCCACATCACCATGCACCTTTCGGGTCGCGCGCAGTCCAAAATGTTCGAACGCTCGGCCGAGCGGTTTCTGCAGAACCTCGGACGCTTTCGCCGGGGCGAGCCGCTCTCCCACCGGGTGGACCTGGCGGCGGGGTATTGACCCGCGTCGGCAGGTGGTGCCTCAGCGCACGAGCAACACCGGCACTTTGCAGTTGGCCAGAACCTGGGTGGCGACAGAGCCCATCACCAGGTTCACCAGGGAGCCGTGGCCGTGGGAGCCCATCACCAGCAAGTCAAACCGGTTGGCCTCGGCATACTCGGCGATGGTCTGGCCGATCGGGCCGGGTTTCCAATCACTTTTGGGGTTGATGCCGTGGCGCAGCAGGAATTTGACCACCGGCGACAGCACCTTCTCGGCTTCCTCGGTGTGGAAATCGCTGACCACACTTTTGCCCACCACGTTGGCCACGCGCGCGGGCAATGCCATTCGTGCCGTGAACAGGGTGTAGCTGTGGCTGGTTGAGAACAGGTCGTCGTGGGTCGTCAAATAGGCCAGCATTTTCTTGGTGAATTTGCTTCCGTCAACAGCGAGCAGGATTTTCATGGAGTCTCCATTGAAAGTGGCTTGAATGGGTTGAATGTCGTCCTGCTGCCGAAAATCGGTTTGACCCACGTCAACCCAGACGCAGTTAACGCTGAATCATTGAGCGCGCATTCACCATTTTGGGCGGAACCACACTCGAACTGTTCTTGGGCACCCAATTGCCTTGGCGGTTAAAGTCAAGGCAGAACATTGTTTTTTGGAGTGCCCTGATGAATCCCTGGAGACGAATGAACAACCCGCTGTTTGGCAAACTGTTGAACGGCCTGGCCGGCCTGTGTGTTATTGGGCTGGCCTTGCCAAGCTTGGCGCAGACCTGGCCCAGCAGCCCCATCACCTTGGTGATCCCGTTTGCAGCGGGCAGCGGCACCGATTCAGTGGCCCGAACGGTGGCGCAAAAACTCTCGGAACGCCTCAAGCAGCCGGTGCTGGTCGACCCGAAACCCGGCGCCAGCGCCCAGATTGCCGCCGAGTTCGTGGCCAAGGCCAAGCCCGACGGTTACACGCTCTTCATGAGCACCAACACCGCGCATTCCTCCAACCCCAGCCTGTTCAACAAACTGCGCTATGAGCCGATCAAAGACTTCACGCCGATTGCCCGTGTCGGCGAGTTGCCGTTTGCGATTGCCGTCAACACGGCGCTGCCGGTCAAAACCGTCAAGGAGCTGATCGACTACGCCCGTGCCAACCCCGGCAAGTTGTCGTATGGCACACCCAACAGCACCTCGCTGGTGGCGATGGAGACCATCAAACGCATTGCCGGCGTGGAAATTGTCGGCATCCCGTACAAAGCCAGCTCGCAGGCGTTGACGGACCTGATCGGCGGGCAAATCCAGATCTACCCGATTGACTTTGGCTCGGGCCTGGCGATGCTCAAAAGCGACAAAATCCGGCCGATTGGCGTGACTACCGCCAATGCCTCCACACTGTTGCCCAGCGTGCCGCCGGTGGGTCAAACCGTGCAGGGTTTCAACATGACGTCCTGGAACGGTATCTTGGCCCCTGCGGGTCTGCCGCGCCCCATCGTGGACAGGATCAATGCCGAATTGCAATCGATCCTCGCTGACAAAGAGGTGCAAGACCGGCTGGCAGGCATCGGTTTTGAAATCTGGCCGACCAAGACCCCGGAGGAGTTTGGCAAATACCTGGCCGACCAGTTGACCAACTGGACGGCGTTGATTCAGCAGGCAGGGATCAAGGCGGAGTAGCTGGAGCCGCGGTCAAATCTCCAGAACCAGGCCCGGCTTGAACGCAGCCTGTTCGTTTTTGCGCACATACCCCATTGGGTTGGCCACCACGTGGCAGTCGCCCACCCGGTAGTCGCTGGGGCAATGCAGATGACCATGCAGCCACAAATCGGCTTGCGCAAACAGGTCATCGAGATTGCTGCAAAACCCGGCCGTGCCCGGCGTATTGCCGTAACGCGGGTCGGCGCTTTTGAGGCTGGGAGCAAAGTGGGTGATGGCAACGGTTTTGCCGTCAAACGGGGTGGCCAAAGCCGTTCGAAGCCAGTCGATGCAAACCAGACCTTGGTCGCGCATTTGCGCTGCCAGGAAAAGCTCGCCGTAACGCGTCGTGCCTGCCTTTTTCAGGTAGAAATTGGCGGCGCGAAAGGCTTTGTCACGGGCTTTGAGCTGCTCCTGCAGCGCCGTCGGGGAGTCACCGTTGACCGGGCCGAAGCAGTCAAAGTCGCTCCACAAGGTTGTGCCAACAAAACGAATGTTTTCCGAGGGCTTGCCCAGGATTTGGGACAGCGTCAGCATTTCGCGCTCGAGCCAGATCAGGCCCAGCCGCTCGCAAGTCGAGCGCAGGCGGTCATGGGTGGCGTCAAATTCCAGCAGGTCGTATTCGTGGTTGCCGGGAATATAGAGCACCGGTGTTGGCCATCCGTGTTTCGGCGAAAACCGGACCAGGCCGAAATCAGCGTCCTTGAGTTGTGAATTGGCCTGGTAGGAGCCGACATCGCCGGCAAGCACCAGCAAGTCCGCACCGGGCACAGGTGTTGGCACGAAGTGCGGGTGCACCTCCAGGTGCAGGTCGGAGAGCAGTTGCAGTTTCAGAGTTTGACCCCGGCGCCTTTGACGACGGGTGCCAGTGTTTCCACCTGCGTGCGCACATACGCAGTGAAGGCGTCTGCACTTCTCGCAGTAGACGTGATGCCCAAGTCCAGCATGCGTTTTTTGACATCCGCCTGTGCCAGGATTTCATTGCACGCCGTGTTCAGGCGCGCCACCACGGCCGCGGGCATTTTGGCAGGGCCGGAGACGCCAAAGAAGTTGTCCAGCACGAGTTTGCTGTAGCCGAACTCGACCACACTGGGCACGTCGGGCAGCAACGGTGTGCGTGCTGCGGACGTGACGGCCAACGGCACGATCTGGCCGCTTTTGAAATACGGCACAAACGCGGTGACGACGTCGATGCCGACCGGAATCACGCCGGCGATCAGGTCGGTGGTCATCGGCGCGCCGCCACGGTAGGGCACGTGTTGCAGGTTCACGCCCATGGTTTTCTTCATCAGTTCGCCATAGATGTGGCCGATGGAAGCCGGGCCGCCCGAGCCGAAGTCGAGCCGCCCCGCCTTGCGCGCCAGCGCTTCGAGGTCGGGCAGGGTTTTAATCGGCGTCTGCGGATTGGCCATCACCACACACGGGGCGCTGCCAATGAGCGCGATGTGGGTGAAACCCTCAACAGGGTCATAGGGCTGCTTCTCGAGCGCAAACGGGCCAAGGGAAATCGGCGTGGAGTTGCTCAGCATCAGGGTGTAGCCGTCGGGCGCCGCCTGGGTGACAGCCAGGCCTCCCACACTGCCACCGGCGCCGGGGCGGTTTTCCACCACCACACTTTGCCCAAGTTTGCGTGACAGCTGCTCGGCCATTACCCGCGCCACGATGTCGCTGGCGCCGCCAGCGGCGAAGGTGACAACGATTTTCAGCGGCTTTTCAGGCCAGTCGGCGAACGCGGGCAAGGCAACACTGGCAGCCCCGGCGGCGAGTGTTTTGAGGGTGGTGCGGCGGTTGGGGTGGTGCGTCATTCAAGGACTCCGTTTTTGGGGATGGCTCATTCTGCCAGCGTCGACAAAAACTGCTGCAGCTCCGGCGTTTTCGGGCTGCCAAAAATTTCGGTGGGTGGCCCCATCTCATGGACGCGGCCCTGGTGCATGAAGATCACCCGGTCACTCACGCGGCGGGCGAAGCTCATCTCATGCGTCACCATCAAGAGGGTCATTCCGTCTTGCGCCAGGCTTTCCACGACCTTCAATACCTCGCCAACCAGTTCCGGATCCAGCGCCGAGGTGATCTCGTCACACAACAAGACGGCCGGCTCCATTGCCAATGCCCGGGCGATGGCCACGCGTTGCTGCTGGCCGCCGGAGAGTTCGTCCGGCCAGGCGTCGAACTTTTCTGCCAGGCCGACGCGCTCGAGCAACTTGCGCGTCTGCGCTTCGCCAGTTTGTGTGCCCTGCTGCTTGACCAGCCTGGGCGCCAGCATGATGTTTTTGCCCACGGTCAAATGTGGGAACAAATTGAAACTCTGGAAAATCATGCCCACTGCCTGGCGCAATTCCCGCATCGCGGCGGGGTTGCCGTGGAGCAGGGGTTTGCCGCTGACGCTCAGGCTTCCGGATTCGAAACTTTCGAGCCCGTTGATGCAGCGAAGCAAGGTGCTTTTGCCCGAACCACTTTTGCCAATGATGGCGATCACTTCGCCCGCGCGCACCTGCAGGTCGATGCCTTTGAGCACCTCGTTGTTGCCAAAGGACTTGCGCAACTGCTTGATTTCAACGATGGACTGCATGCAGGTCTCTTTCAGGATGTGGGCATCAGGCGCGGGCGCGGGCGCCGATCCGGCGTTCCAGGTGTTTGGCGTACAGGCTAATCGGGAAACACAGGGCGAAGTAAAGCAGCGCCACACAGCTGTACACCACAAACGGCTTGAAGGTGGCGTTGGTGATCATGGTGCCGGCTTTGGTGAGTTCGATAAACCCGATCACCGATGCCAGGGCGGTGCCCTTGACGACCTGCACCAAAAAACCGACGGTGGGTGGAATGGCAATTTTGAAGGCTTGCGGCAGCACGATGTAACGCAACTGCTCGCCAAAATTGAGCGCCAGGCTGCTGGCCGCTTCCCACTGGCCTTTGGGGATGGCTGCCACGCAGCCGCGCCAGATTTCTGTTAAGAAGGCGCTGGTGTAGAGCGTCAGCGCAAACGCCGCCGCCGCCCAGGCCGAGGTCTTCACGCCAAACAGCGCGATGCCGAAATACGCGAGGAAGAGCTGCATCAACAAGGGCGTGCCCTGGAAAACCTGGACGTAGGCCCCAACCAGCGTTTCCATGCCGCGCCACTTCGAAAGCCGGGCGACCAGCAGCACACCACCGACCACGCCGCCCCCAATGAAAGCCACCAATGACAGCGCCACCGTCCAGCGGGCAGCTTCAAGCAGGTTGCGAAAAATGTCCCAGAGGGAAAATTCAACCATCTCATCTGCCAAACACAAAACGCGGGCCGAACCAGTTGAGCAATTTGCGCGTTGCAATTGCCAGCAGCAAATAAATCAGCGTCGCGATGATGTAAGCCTCAAATGCGCGGAAATTCCGGCTCTGGATCAGGTTGGCGGCGTAACTCAGCTCTTCGGTGGAAATCTGCCCGCACACGGCGGAGCCGAGCATCACGATGATGATCTGGCTCACCAGCGCAGGCCAGACTTTCTTCAGGGCTGGCGGCAAGGTGACATGCAGAAACACCTGGCGGGCGTTGAGGGCCAGGCTCATGGCGGCCTCGGTTTGGCCCTTGGGCGTGGCGTCGATGCCGGCCCGGATGATCTCGGTGGCGTAGGCGCTCAGGTTGATTACCATCGCGATGATTGATGCCACTTCCGGCGAGAGGCGCACACCGGCCGCAGGCAAGCCGAAATAGACAAAGAAGAGTTGCACGATGAAGGGTGTGTTGCGGATCAACTCCACATACGTGCCCACCACCCACTTGAGCGCCGTGCCACCATACGTGCGCGCCCACGCGAAGCTGATGCCAACCCCCACGCCGACAACTGCCGAGATGGCGGTCAAGCCAATCGTCCACACCACGCCTTTGAGCAGCAGCGGCCACTGGGCCAACACGGCCCAGAAATCAAGCTGGATCAGCATGGGCCGGCGTCAAACCCTGGCAATTAGTTGGGCAGATCACCCGCCGGGCGGCCCAGCCACTTGTTGGCCATTTTGTCGATGTCGCCGCTCTTCTTGGCGTCGGCAATGATTTCGTTGACCTTCAGGCGCAGCTTCTCTTCGCCTTTGCCAACCCCGATGAAGTTCGGCGAGTCTTTGAGCAGCAGTTTGTATTCGGTACCGAGTTGCGGGTTTTTGGCCATCATGTTGCCGGCCACGGAAGCGCCTGTGGCCACCAGTTGCACCTGGCCAGACACAAAGGACGACACCGTAGCGTTGTTGTCTTCAAAACGCTTGATGTCAGCGCCGGCCGGGGCAAGCTTGGTCAGTTCCTGGTCTTCAATGGCGCCGCGTGTGACGCCAATACTTTTGCCCGCGAGGTCGGCAAAACTTTTCACATTCAGGGTCTTGGCGGCAAACACGGCCTGGAAGAACGGCGAATAAGCCGCCGTGAAATCGATAACGGCCAGGCGCTCGGCATTTTTGCCCAGGGTGGAAATCACCAAATCGGCTTTTTTGGTTTGCAAATAGGGAATGCGGTTGGCACTGGTGACCGGCGCCAGTTCTATCGCCACGCCGAGTTTGGCCGCGATGTAGTTGGCCATGTCGACGTCCAGGCCCTGGGGCTTCAAGTCCGTGCCCACAAAACCGTAGGGTGGGAAATCGGTGGGAATGGCGATGGTGATTTTTCTGGCCTTCATTACGTCGTCCAACGCATTTTGCGCAGTTGCCGCAGTGGCAAGGGTCAAGGTGGCGCTCAAGGCAACGGCAATCTGGGTGAACACGCGGCGCTGAATGGATTTCACGAAAACTCCTCAAGGTGAATGATGGACATCTGTTGGTGGGCAACATTATGTCGGGTGAAACACCCGCGTCGCGATGCTGTGGAGCGTCTGCCGCAACCACCGGTGCGCCAGGTCGCTCTCGTTGCGGTTGTGCCACAAAGCGTCCACATGAACAGTCGGCACGGCAAACGGCAGCTCCTGCAGCACCAGCGCATCATTGATGCCGGTCACACTGACAAAATGGCGCGGCAACACCGTGAGCACGTTTGAATTGGCGACCACGCGGCCTGCCGTGAAAAACTGGTTCACCGTGAGCACAACGCGACGTTTGCGGCCCAAGGAAGCGAGGGATTCATCGATAAAACCAAACGGCCGGCCGGAAAAACTCACCAACAAATGCCTTGCGGCGCAGTATTCGTCCAGCGAGATCGGGCGCGCCGCCAACGGGTGACCTTTTCGCATCACACAGACATAGTGGCCTTCGTAAAGGCGCAAATGTTCGAAATTCACGCCTTTGCCCACCTGCGCCTGCGCGCTCAAGCTGGCCAAAGTAGCGGGGAAAAAGCCCAGCGCAATGTCGGCCTCACCTTCCTCGAGCAATCGCCGTGGGTCTCGAGTGGTGAGTGGGCGCACACGTACTGAAATCCCCGGCGCTTCGGTTTCCAAGACATTCACCAAGGGCGGTATCAACTCGGCGGCGGTGGCGTCGGCCATTGTGAGAACGAACGTAGAGGTGTCGGTGGCTGGCGAAAAGTCGCGGGGTGTGAGTGAATCCTGCAAAGAGCGCAAAGCGTCGCGCACGGCGGGCCAAAGTTCCTGTGCCAGCGCTGTGGGTTCGAGTCCCTGGCCGTTGCGCTTGAGCAAATCGTCGCCCAGGGTTTCACGCAAGCGGCGCAAGGCGTTGCTGACGGCTGGTTGCGTGAGCGACAGGTTGCGCGCCGCTTTGGTCAGGCTGCGCTCCTTCATGACCTCGTCAAACACCCGCAACAGGTTGAGATCCAGCGTTCTGAAATTCATAAATCGCCTGTCAAATCAATGGAGAACCAACCTAAGCGCAGCCCTTAATTATCACCATCATGAATGACAATCATCACCAATATAAAGTTGAGCAATACTAGAGTTAACCCTAATATACACCCACTCCACTGGCAAACCTGCCCGGAGTGAACATGAAAGGGAATTCACCATGACCAGTTTCGTCCACATTGATTACCCCACCGAGCATCCCGGCGTGGTCCGGGCCGAAGCGCTTTATGCCCGAGGCCAGGCGGTCGCGGCCTCAACGGGCGTGGGATGGGGAAAGTTTAAAGACGCCATTCGTTCAGGCAAAGGCTTGACGACATTGGTTTTGGCGGCAGTGGTTGCCGCAATGGTTCTGGTCGCAGACCAATTGGTTGACACCTGGGCCGAGGAGCATCTGTTTGCTGCCTGGGTCGCCTTGTGGACATTGGTCTTTGCCACCTTGGCCGTGTTTGCGCCGCTCGCCAAAGGCCTGGTCGACACCGTGGCAACCGAGTTTGCGGCCTGGCGCAAGGAAGTTGCCCAAGGCCGTGCCGAGGCTGCCTTCCTGGAAACGGCAGAGCGCGACCCGCGTGTCATGGCCGAATTGCGTGCCGCCATCTTGCGGCATGAGTCGGCGCAGATCGAGGCGTTTGGCGCTGTCGAGCCCAATGAGGCCCTGGACCGCGTGATGAAATCCTTGCCCCCGAGCAAGCGGTATCTGCGTTACGTCTGATCTTCCATGCCCGCAAAAGCCACGCCTCGCGTGGCTTTTTTTTGCCTTATCGTAAGGTACTGTACTTTATACTACCGACACAATGAGCGATTCCCCACTGCCTGGCGTCCGCGTTCTCGACCTGTCCAAGGTGTTGGCCGGCCCCATGTGTGCCCAGTACCTCGGCGACATGGGTGCCGACGTGATAAAGATCGAGTCCACCGGTCTGGGGGATGACACCCGTTATATGCCACCGCTGCGAACGGCGGGAGACGCCCGTGCGGGTGCGGTTTTTCTCAGTGCCAACCGCAACAAGCGCAGCATCGCCATTGACATGGCCAGCACGGCTGGCCGCGACATTATTTTTCGCTTGGCGGCGAGAGCCGACATCACGATTTCCAGTTTTGGACCCGGCGTAGCGAAAAAACTCGGCATTGACGCAGCCGCTTTGCGCGCCCACAACCCCCGGCTGATCTGCTGCGAAATTTCCGGTTTTGGCAGTGTGGGGCCGATGCAGATGGGCAAAGGGTACGACGTGATTTTGCAGGCATTCACCGGCATGCTGGCCATGACAGGAGAACCCGGCGGCCCGCCAGTGCGCAGCCCTTTTTCGCCGGTCGACCAGGCTACCGGCCTGCATGCCATGGGGGGCATCCTGGCGGCGCTTTACAAACGCGAACGCAGCGGCGTCGGCCAAACGGTTGAAGCGTCGCTCTTTGATACGGCCACCGGGTTCCTGAGTTCGGCCCTGCAAAACTTCTGGGAGCGTGGCTCAGACCCTGAAAAGGCGGGTTCCGGCCATGAGTCACTGTGTCCGTACCAGGCGTTTGACACCGCAGACAAACCCCTGATTCTGGGCGTTGCGAATGACGCCCTGTGGCGGCGCTTCTGTGCGCTGGCTGGCCTGGAAGCCCAGCGCGACGACCCACGATTTCGCAGCAACGCCGATCGCGTGAAAAACCGTCTGGAAACGGTGGCGCTGGTAGCAGCGGCCCTGTCTGCCAAGCCCCGTGATGTCTGGCTGGCGCAGCTAGACGCGGTCGGAATTCCGGTTTCAGCCGTGAACACCCTTGGCGAGTTGTCTGCCCACCCGCACACCCGCGCAGGTGGAATGAAATTTGAGTATGAGCACCCGGAATTTGGATCACTGCAAGGTGTCGCATTGCCCTTGCGGGTGGACGGAAAACGTGCCACTTTGCGCCGCGCCCCGCCATTGCATGGGCAACACAGCGCGGAAATCTTGGCGGAAGCCGGGTTTTCAACCGCAGAAATCGGGTCGCTCGTTGCAGCCGGCACAGTCGAGGACAACCCGTGACATCAACACCTGTGACCACAGCTTCCTATGGCATCACCGGTTTTGGCGCTTATGTGCCACGCCTGAGAATGCAGCGCGCAGCCGTTGCGGCTGCACATCAATGGATGGCGCCGGGTTTACGCGCCTCGGCCAAAGGGCACAAGGCGTTTTGCAGCTGGGACGAAGACAGCGTGACCATGGCGGTGGAAGCCGCGCGCGACGCCTTGGGCGGGCGCACGAAGGACGACATCGGCAGGCTAGTCCTGGCCTCGACGTCGATGCCGTATGCCGACTTGCTCAATGCTTCCCTGGTTTCTGCAGCACTGGGCTTGCCGCTGGCTTTGCGGGCGACAGACCTTGGCCAGTCGCAAAGGGCAGGCACATCGGCCTTGCTGGCAGCATTGCATGAAAAAAGTGGCAACGCCTTAGTGATCGGCAGCGACCACCCGCGTGGAAAACCCGCCAGTGTGCAGGAAATAGGTTTCGGTGCCG
>JANNMM010000202.1:0-11172 GCA_031397915.1 Rhodoferax sp.
GCCGCGTGTCACTTCGGCCGGTACATCTTGAAGTGTTCACCCAGCTCGAAATAGTCCGCTGGCCCGCCGCCGCGCAGCACCGGGTGGGCGGCGGCAGTTTGGTAAATGCCGTCCTTGAGCAGGCGATTGGCGATGTGGATGGCGACCACCTCGCCAAAGGTCATCCAGGCGTTGATCGGCTCGCCCTGGGCGTTTTGCAGGCGGACGACCTGCGTCACCTTGCATTCAAACGCGACCGGGCTTTCACCCACGCGCGGCGGCGCCACCACGCGTGAAGGCACGGGCGTGAGGCCCGCCAGTTCAAACTCGTTCACCTCCTGCGGCACGTGCGCGCTGGTGGCGCTCATGGCCTCTGCGTTCGGGCGCGTCACCAGGTTCCAGACAAACTCGCGCGTTTCCTCGATGTGCAGGATCGAGTCCTTGTAACTCGTGCTGCAGAAACCGACGATCGGCGGCGTGTAGTTGAAGCCATTGAAAAAACTGTAGGGCGCCAGGTTCACCAGACCCGAGCGGCTTTTGGTCGAAACCCAGCCAATCGGGCGTGGCCCGACGATGGCGTTGAACGGGTCGTGCGGCAGGCCGTGCCCTTCGGACGGGATGTAGCTGTGGATGTCGGTATCAATCATGGCGGTATTGTCGCTGGGGGTAAAGTCGGAATCTTACAAGTGGACCCACGCGCCGCACGCCAGCCACCTGGCGGATTTTCAGGAGACAAGGCATGAATTTGAGCGTAGCAGCAAGAACAACGATCCGCTTGGCGCTGGTGCTTGCCGGCGCATGGGCCGCGAGTGGGGCGCAGGCGGTCACCGAACTGGTGGTAGCCACGGTGAACAACGGCCACATGATTGAAATGCAGCGGTTGGCGAAAAACTTCGAGGCGGCCAACCGCGACATCAAGCTCAAGTGGGTCACGCTCGAAGAAAACGTGCTGCGCCAGCGCGTCTCGGCTGACATCACCAGCAAGGGCGGCCAGTTCGACGTAATGACCATCAGCATGTATGAAACGCCGATCTGGGGAAAGAAAGGCTGGCTGGCCGAAATCAAGCCGGATGCCAAATACGATGCTGACGACATCCTGCCGTCGATCAGAAAAGGCCTGTCGCTCGACGGCAAGCTGTACGCGGCGCCGTTCTATGGCGAAAGCTCAATGCTGATGTACCGCAAAGACCTGGCCGACAAGGCCGAGGTGAAGATCGCCGAGCGGCCGACCTGGGAAGAAATCAGGGATTTCGCTTCCAGAATCCACGACCCCAAAGCCGGGGTGTATGGCATCTGCCTGCGCGGCAAGCCGGGCTGGGGCGACAACATGTGGTTTCTCACGACCCTGGTCAACACCCATGGTGGCCAGTGGTTTGACATGAAATGGAAGCCGCAGCTGGAGTCCAAACCGTGGAAGGACGCGATCAATTTTTACGTTGACCTGTTGAAAAACTACGGCCCGCCCGGCTCCGCCAGCAACAGTTTCAACGAAATCATGACACTCTTCAACGAGGGCAAATGCGGCATGTGGATCGACGCGACGATTGCCGCCAGTGGTGTCACCGATCCCGTCCACTCCAAGGTGGCGGCAAAGGTGGCGTTTGCGCAGTCGCCCACGGCAGTCACCGCCAAAGGCGCCAATTGGCTGTGGGCCTGGGCGCTGGCGATTCCGGCGGGCGGCAAGAACGCCGAGGCGGCGCAGAAGTTCATCAACTGGGCGACCAGCAAGGAATACATCGAACTGGTCGCCAAAACCAATGGCTGGGGCTTTGTGCCGACCGGCACGCGCAAGAGCACGTACGCGAATCCGGCGTTCGTGAAAGCCGCCAAATTTGCCAAGGCCGAAAAAGCCGCTATCGACTCGGCCAACCCGGCCGACAGCACCTTGCCGAAGTCGCCGTATGTGGGCGTCCAGTACGCCGCCATCCCCGAGTTCCAGGCGATTGGCACGGCGGTGGGCCAGCAAATTTCTTCAGCGCTGGCGGGCAAGACCACGGTGAATCAGGCGCTTAAGGCGGGCCAGCAGGCGGCCGAAAAGGAAATGGCAAAAGGCGGGTATTACAAGTGACCAGTGAACGCCACCCCTGACCGTCGGCTGGGCCATTTCTCCGGGTGCCGTGGGCCAGACTCAGGCCGTGATCTTTTTGGCCACCGCTTCGGCAACCCGGATGCCGTCGACCCCCGCCGACAAAATTCCGCCCGCGTACCCTGCTCCTTCACCTGCCGGGTAAAGGCCCGCCACATTGAGGCTCTGAAAGTCGGCGCCCCGTGTGATGCGCAGGGGCGATGAGGTCCGGGTCTCCACGCCGGTCAACACCGCGTCCGCCATGTCAAACCCCTTGATCTTTTTGCCAAACGCCGGCAAGGCGTCGCGGATGGCGGCAATCGCATAGTCGGGCAGCGCGGTGGCGAGGCTGCCGAGTTTTACGCCCGGTTTGTACGACGGCAAGACGCTGCCCAAACGGCTGGAAGGGGTGTTGGCGATGAAATCCCCCAGCAACTGCCCCGGCGCCTCGTAGGTGCCACCGCCGAGCTGGTAAGCACGCGATTCAAGCTGGCGCTGCAACACAATGCCGCCCAACGGGTGGAACTTGTCAGCCGGGCGCGTTTGGAGATCCACCTCGTCACCAAAGGCCGCCTTGAATGCTGCGGCATCGGTGGGGAAGTCGGCTGGATCGATTCCGACGACGATGCCTGCGTTGGCATTGCGCTCGTTGCGTGAATACTGGCTCATGCCATTGGTTGCCACGCGGCCGGGCTCCGAGGTGGCGGCCACCACCGTGCCGCCGGGACACATGCAAAAACTGTAGACACTGCGGCCTTTGCCCATGCCTTGCTCGACGTGGTGGACCAGCTTGTATTCCGCCGCGCCCAGCAGGGGGTGGCCCGCGTGTTTGCCCCAGCGGGCGTGGTCGATCAAGCCTTGCGGGTGCTCAATGCGAAACCCGATGGAGAACGGCTTGGCTTCGACGAAGACACCGCGCCGGTACAACATGGCGAAGGTGTCGCGCGCGCTGTGGCCCAGGGCCAGCACGGCATGGTCGGTGCGCAGGTCATAACCTGAGCCGGTGCTTGTGTCCAATACCGTGAGTCCGCGCAGTTGAAACGGGCGGTCTGGTGCGCCATCCGTACCCAGTTCAATGTCTGTCACCCTTTGCCCAAAGCGGATTTCCCCACCCAGCGCGATGATCTGCTCGCGCATGTTTTCCACCACCTTGACCAGCTTGAAGGTGCCAATGTGCGGGTGCGATTCGATCAGGATGTCTTCAGGCGCACCGGCTTTCACAAATTCCTGCATCACCTTGCGCCCCAGAAAACGCGGGTCCTTGATCTGGCTCCACAACTTGCCGTCTGAAAAGGTTCCGGCACCGCCTTCGCCAAACTGCACATTGCTCTCGGGGTTGAGCAGGTTTTTGCGCCACAACGCCCAAGTGTCTCTGGTGCGTTCGCGCACTTCTTTTCCGCGTTCGAGCACGATCGGTTTGAATCCCATTTGTGCCAGCAACAAGGCCGCAAAAATGCCGCATGGGCCGAAACCGACGACCACTGGGCGCAGTGGCAGATTGGCTGGCGACTGGGCCACCAGTGTGTACGACATGTCGGGCGTAGGACCGACTTGCGGACGGCCCGTCAGGCGTGCCAGAACCGCCTGCTCCGTCCCGGGGCTGTTCAGCGCGACATCGACGATGTAAACCACCCGCAAATCGGCTTTTCGCGCATCGTAGCTGCGTTTGAAGATCTGCAATTGGGCGACGTCAGCCGCAGCGACGTCAAGCGTGCGATAGACCAGGTGGTTCAGGTCAGCGGCGGAATGGTCAAGCGCGAGCTTGAGCTCGGTCAGGCGGATCATGTTGGAAAACTCCCCGGCTTGTGGTGATCAAGCAGAAGCCGGGAATTTTACGGTGGCGCCTTGCGGAACCGTTTGGCGCAGTGTCAGGCCGGCAGGAAGCCTTCAATCGACAAATAACGCTCGCCCGTGTCGTAGTTGAAGCCCAGTATGGTGGCGCCCGATGGCAGATCGGGCAGTTTCTGCTCAATGGCTGCCAGGGTTGCGCCAGACGATATGCCGACCAGGATGCCTTCTTCCCGCGCACAGCGCCGCGCCATTTCCCGGGCGGGTTCCGCTTCAACCTGGATCACGCCATCGAGCAGTTGGGTGTGCAGATTGGTCGGGATGAAGCCCGCGCCAATGCCTTGAATGGGATGCGGGGAAGGAGGCCCGCCGGATATCACCGCCGACGCTGCAGGCTCCACGGCGAACACCTTGAGTTTCGGCCATTTGGCCTTGAGCACTGTGGCACAACCCGTGAGGTGGCCACCTGTGCCCACGCCCGTGATGAGTGCGTCAATGCCGTCAGGGAAGTCGGCCAGGATTTCCTGCGCCGTGGTGCGCACGTGCGCGTCGATATTGGCCGGGTTGTCGAATTGTTGCGGCATCCAGCTGTTGGGCGTGGCAGCGGCCAGCTCCTGGGCGCGGGCGATGCAGCCTTTCATGCCTTTGTCGCGCGGTGTCAGGTCAAACGTGGCACCGTAGGCCAGCATCAGGCGCCGCCGTTCAACCGACATGCTGTCGGGCATTACCAGTATGAGTTTGAAGCCCTTGACGGCGGCCACCATGGCCAGGCCAATGCCGGTGTTGCCCGACGTCGGCTCGATGATGGTTCCGCCGGGCTTGAGCGCACCGCTTTTTTGGGCGGCTTCCACCATGGACAGTGCGATGCGGTCCTTGATCGAGCCGCCGGGGTTGCTGCGTTCGGACTTGATGTACACATTCGCGCCCGTGCCAAACAGGCGGTTGATGCGCACGTGTGGCGTGTTGCCAATGGTCTGGAGAATGTTGTCGACCTTCATGAAATGCTCCTGGGGGTTTCAGCGCCATTGTGCCTATCAATTGGCCATGAGGCGATAATTGCGCCGTGAAGCCCACCAGACTGCCGCTGGTGCAATCTGGGAAACCAGGCACTGGAGGAACGTCCGGACTGCACAGGGCAGCGTAGCAGCTAACGGCTGTCCACTGAAATGCCGAGGCGCAAGCCGGAGTTATAAGGTGAGGATCAGAGCAACAGAGACGAGTCGCTTTGGGGCAACCCGAAGCGGGTGAAACGGGCAATCTCTACGCGCAGCAATACCAAGTAGGCCAACGCAAAGCGCGGCGGTTCGCCGCAGCGCCATGACCGGGACCCCCGGAGTTGGCGGGTAGGTAGCACCGAGCCGTTGGGTGACCAGCGGCCCAGAGTAATGGCAGTCACCGATTGGGTGCCTTCGGGCAACTGAGAGGCCACAGAATCCGGCTTATCGGTGGGCTTCACACTTTTTTTGCCATGTAGTCAGCGCCGTGAAACGGGCGGCGGTTCATCTAAAACCGCTCGTGCGCCAGCAAATACCGCCATTGCCCTGGCGGCACCGGCCCCAAACCCACCCGGCCGACACGGATGCGTTTCATCGCGGTTATTTCAAGGCCCGCGCGCTCGCACAACCACGCGATCAAACCCGGGTGTGCGCCTTTGACGGCGAAACGCAGGCGCGTTGACGCCTCCGACGTGCTGCTGACACTGGCCTTCACGGGCGGCACGGCTTCGTCGTCCCTTTTTCCGCTGTGGTTGAGTTTGTTCAACGCGGCAGGCGACACCTCGCCCGAGACTTCGACCATCAACTCGTGTTCGATCAGGGCTGCGTCATCCAGCAGTTTGCGCGCCACCCGCCAGTCTTGCGTGAAGACGACCAGGCCGCTGGCAGCCGATTCAAGCGGCACGCAGGCGCTGAGTTTTGCGAAGTGGCGCTTGAGCACGCGCTGCTCGGACGCGTCTTGTGTGAAATGGGTGCCCGCCTTGAGCAGCCGCTCAGCAGGCTCGATAGCACTGCGCCCGTGACCCGGCGGCCGCTGCTCGCCCGGCTCGGCCATGGTGTCAAACCCGGGCGGCTTGTGCAGCAGCAAGGTGATACTGGCCAGTTCCAGCAGGCTGGCCTTTGGGTCAACCTCAACCCGCTGATCGCGCTCAGAGACGCGAAACATCGGCTCCTCAACCACCTGGCCATTCACGCTGACCCAGCCGCCTTCGATGTAGGCTTCGGCGTCGCGGCGCGAGCAGGTTTTGAGCGCCATCACCACTTTGGAGAGGCGTTGTCCTTCGGGCGATGGGCGGCTGGGTGCACCCGCCGGTTTGCCGGCGGGGCTTTTCGGGCCGGGGCTGCGGCTGGGACGACGTTCTGCGATCATTGGGGGCATGGTAACCCCCACCACGCCCGCTCCGCCCACCATCCACGGCTTTCACGCCCATGTTTATTTCAACGCGCAAACCGTGGCGCAGGCGCGCGCGCTGTGTGAAGCGGCAGCCGCGCAGTTTCCCTTGAAGATGGGCCGCGTGCACGAAAAACCGGTGGGCCCGCACCCCGACTGGAGTTGCCAGCTGGCCTTCAGGCCCGCACTGTTTGGCGAGCTGATTCCCTGGCTGGCCATGCACCGCAACGGTTTGGTGGTGTTCATCCACCCGATCAGCGACTCCGATTTGGTGGACCACCGCGATCGCGCGATCTGGATGGGCGCGGTGCGGCCACTGGATTTGTCAGTCCTGCCGGATACACCGGGCCACTACGACTTGTAGATCGGTGGCCCGGGGGAAGGCAAAAAGGTCACAAACATACCCAATATGGGTTCGATTGGCGCAATTTGAAGGTTGATTTCCGAAATTCATGGATATTTCGGCCTCCAAGTCACGTATTATCAAGATTCATTGCTATTAATAATGTAGCAATTCAAGTCTCAGGTCGCAACTTGAATACTCAAAACCCATACAGGCGCGCCGGGTTGTCCACCAGAATTTTCTGGCGCACGTCTGCATCGGGTGCCCATTCATCCAGCAGCGACAACAACTGCACGTTGGAAGGCAGCGGGTTGCGGTTGGGATGCGGCCAGTTGCTGGCCCACAAACAACGCTCCGGGTAGAGGGCAGCAAGGTACTTGGCCAGCACCGACACATCGGCGTAGTGGGGTGGGCCGACCTTCGAGGTCTCGTACGCGCCTGACAGCTTCACCCACCTGTTGGGCCGAGCCAAAATGTCCAGGAGGGCCAAGAAGGCCGGGTGGTCCACCGCCACAGGCTCCAGAAATTTGCCGATGTGATCGATCACCACGGTGCAGGGCAGGCGGTCGATTTGCGCCTTGTAGCGCGGGAAATCGCGCCCGTCGAGCTGCAGGTTGGCGCACCAGCCGAGCGCGGCCAGGCGCGGTGCAAAGGCGTCGAGCGCCGCCCAATCGAGCAAACCCCCTGCACCCGCCAGCATCATGAAGCGCACGCCGCGAACGCCCTGATCGTGCAGGCGGCGCAGCTCAGCATCGGAGGTGTCGGGTTTGACCACCACGATGCCGCGTGCCACATCAAAGCCGAATTGGCCCAGGCCGTCCAGCAGGCAGCGGTTGTCAAAACCATAACCCGTGGGTTGCACCAGAATCACCCGCTGCAGGCCCAGTGCCTTTTGAACCTCGCGGTAGGCCGACACCGGCGCGACCGGCGGTTTGAAAGTGGCACTGGCCGCCAGCGGGTAATGGTCTTCGTAGAGGTGGATGTGGCAGTCGCAGATCATGGCTTCCCTTTCGCCCAGGTGCGCAGTCGGTTGGCTGCCGCTGCGTTGACCGAGCCCGGCGGATAACGCCCCTGCAGGATTTCAGCGACCTGCCGCACGGTCTCCATCGACTGATGTTCAATCGCGGGCATGGTCAGCCCGGCGACATGGGGCGTAGCGATCACCCGTGGGTGTGCTGCCAGTTCGGGCGTTGGCATTTGGTCGGTGGCACGGCCTACGTCCATCGCGCAGCCGGCAATGGCGCCGCGGTTCAGGGCGGCCAGCAAAGCCGGCTCATCGACCAGGTTGCCGCGGGAGGCGTTGACAAAAAATGCCGTTGGTTTCATGGCGGCAAAGGCGGCTGCGTTGATCAGGTTCTCAGTGTCGGGTGTGGCCACCGCCAGTGGCACAACAAAATCCGATTGCGCCAGAACGTCATGGAAAGATGCTGAAGTTCCGTCAGAGGCTGTGACCGTGGCAAACGGGTCATGGATCAGTACCGTCATGCCCAAGGCGTGGGCGATGGGGGCCAGCGTTCGCGCAATTTGCCCAAACCCAATCAACCCCAAGGTAGCGCCTTTGAGCTCGCGGCCCATGCGCGCCTCGGGGACTCGGCCCTGGTGGTAGGCCGCGGCTGCGTAGGTGATGCTGCGGCCCAGGTCAATCATCGCGCCGACAATCCATTCGGCCACCGAGGTTTGAAACCCGGCGCTGGCTTGTGTCACCAAAATGCCACTGGCCGACGCGGCGGGCACGTCGATGTTGCGGATATCCACGGCGCAGCGGCAATACGCCAGAAGATTCGGCAAGCCTTGCAGCAGGTCAGCGCTGCCCGGCTGCACGCGGTAAGCCACGATGATGTCGCAATCGTGGGCCAGTTTGATCATCTCATCGACGCCGAGAACCTCGTCGGAACCGTTGCGCCGCACCTCACCCAGCGCTTCCAGACTGGCCAAGGCGCGTGGCCCGTAATAGTGCGCCAGCGCGTGCGGACCATGTGTGAGAAAGATTTTGGGGCGGTTCATGGGTGACGCTTTTTGGGGATTGCGATGTTTGCGGGCTGCGCCACGGATTCGCGTTGCACCAGGTCGGGTTCAAACAGGAACTCTGCCGGCTCGATGCCCGGGTCGGCCATGCGGCCAATCACGCGTTGCACGATGGTACGCGCCATCTCGGGCACGGGCACGCGCACGGACGTCAGGCCCGGGTTGAAAAAGGGCGACAGAAAGAGGCCGTCCATGCCGATCACTGAAATATCATGCGGCACCGACAGCCCGGCCTCTCGGAAACCCGCCAAGAGGCCAAATGCCATCAGGTCGTTGACGGCGACCACACCGGTGGACCGGTTGGGGTCGGCCGCCATGCGTGTCGCGAGCTTTCTTCCCACATCCGGCATTTCGGAATCACCGTATTCCGAGTCGGTTTCGCCCTCAACCACATGCGCAGTCACCCGCGCCTTTTGGCTCAAGCCCGCCTGTTCGGCGGCATGGAAAAATCCCTTGATCTTTTCGCTGCGGCTCATGGTTTGGCCAGCGGCCGTGGCAAAGGCGATGCGTTTGTGGCCCTTGGCGATCAGGTGCTCGGCGGCCAATTTGCCGGCCTTGAAGTTGTCCACTGAAACGTGGTCAATCGCTGAGGCCGCGCCGGATGTGGCGCGCCGGTCGTAACTCACCATCACCAGGCCGCGTGCCACGGCCGATTCAAAATGGTGTTCATCCACCAGTGACGAAATCACGATGACACCGCGCACGCCATGCGCCAGCAGGTCGTCAAAAAAACCGGTTTCCTTGGCCTTGTTGCGGTAGGTGTTGCCCAACAACACGCGGTGACCGAATTCCTCCTGTGCCGAGGTTTCGATCTCCCGCGCGATGTAGCCGTACATCGGGTTGGCAATGCTGGGCACCAAAAGGCCGAGCATGGCGGTTTGCCCGGTCTTGAGCTGGCGCGCGGCGCGGTTGGGTCTGTAATTGAGCGCAGCGATGGCTTCCCGCACACGTTGCAAAGTCTCAAGGCGCATGCGCTCAACGCGCCCGTTGAGCACGTTGGAGATGGTGCTGATCGACACCCCGGCGTGGCGCGCCACGTCCTGGATCGTGCTCATGGCCTGGCCCACCTTATTTGCCCATGAAGGTGCGCGGAATCCAGGTGGCCATGCCGGGAATGAAAATCACCAGGAGCAGCACCAGCGTCTCGGCCAACATGAACCACCAGACGTGTTTGTTCACTTCCGAGAAAGAACACTTGGCAATGCTGGTGGTGATGAACAACAGAGGCGCCGTGGGCGGCGAAACAGCGCCGATCTGGTTGCACATGACCATCACCAGGCCCATCTGGATTGGGTCGATGCCGTAGACCTTGCTGATCTGGATGGCGGCGGGCGCGAACACCAGCAACACCGCCAGTGAATCAACAAACGTGCCCAGCACGATCATTACCGCCGCCACAATCAGCAGCACCATGGTGGGGTCTTGCGACATCGACGTGACGAATTTAAGTGCGCCCTCGTTGAACTGCAAATAACCCAGCAACCAGCCCGAAGCGCCGGCCACGGCAATGATGCCCGAGACCATGGTCGTCATCATGGCCGACTCCAGGAAGATGCCGGGCAAATCCCCGAGCTTGATCTTCCTGTAAAAGAGAGTGCCGAGCAAAAAAGCATAGAGGCAGGCCACGGCACCGGCTTCAGTGGCTGTGAAGATGCCGCTCAAGATGCCACCCACGATGATCACCGGCCCCAGAAGCGCCGGCCAGACCACCGTCAATGATTTCCCCAGAGCTGCCCAGGAAAATTTGCCGTGCACCTCACGCAGCTCGGGGTAGTCGGGCCTGTAGGTGTAGATCTTGATGACCACCATCAGGAACAGGCCTACCATGATGCCTGGAATGATGCCGCCCAGAAACAGGCCGCCAATCGACACCTGTGCGATGGAGCCATACACCACCATCACCATGCTGGGCGGGATGATGGCGCCGATCGTGCCCGCCGTGGCGATCAGTGCGGCGGCGAAACCGGCCTTGTAGCCCGAGCGCTTCATGGTCGGGATCACAATTGCCGAAATCGCCGACGCATCGGCTGTGCTGGAGCCTGAGACGCCGGCAAAAATCATGCTCGCCACCACTGCCGCGTGCGCCAGCCCGGCGCGCAAATGGCCAACCAGCACCCGCGAAAAGTCGACCAGCTGCTGGCTCATGCCGCTGGCCGACATCAGAGCGCCCGCCAGGATGAAATAGGGCAGCGCCAACAGCGTGAAAGAGTCCAGCTGCGCAAACATCTTCTGCGCAAAGAGTGGCAACACCAGGTCCGGCACGGCCGCCACGCCCACATAACCCACCAGCGCGATGGACAGCAGGATGGGCACGCCCATCAGCATCGTGCCCAGCATCAGGGCAAACAGGAACCAGATCATGCGGGTACTGCCTTCCAGGCTTTACCGCCCAAGCGCCGCAACGCCACGAACAAAAGGTAAACGCCGCCCAGCACCATACCGGCATACGGGTAACTCATGGGCATTTCCAGCCCCGGCGACTCTTGCAGGTGCGCGACGCGGGCCACCATCCACCCCAGCACCATCAGGGAGACGGCAAATGCGGCCCACAGCAGTTCCACCAGCAGATTGAAAACCGAGCGCGCGG
>JANNMM010000210.1:0-3436 GCA_031397915.1 Rhodoferax sp.
ACACGGCCAGTGCACGGTGCGAGGGCACCCGGCTGATGGGTTCGTCGTAATCAAAATAATCGCGGAACTTGGCAACCTCCGGATCCTGGTCGTTTTTGCCGTCCAGCAGCTGGGACCGAAGCAGGCCCTCCTCCCACAACCACTCGCGCAAGCTTTGCACCAGCGTCGGCAGCTCGGCCCAGCGCTCCGAGAGAATGTCGCGCACGCCGTCCAGCACGGCCGCAACAGTAGAGAAATCGGGCTGCTTGTCGCCGGTTTCCTGAGTCTTTTTGTCGGCCACTTCCACCGGAACCACATAAGCTTGGGCTTCTGTGGCGGGCGTGAGTGTCGGGTCGGCAAACAGCGCGTCGGCCAGCGGCAACAGGCCCGCCTCGATCGCCAATTGCCCCTTGGTGCGGCGTTTGAGCTTGAAGGGCAGGTACAAGTCTTCCAGCGCCTGTTTGGTAGAGGCGCCGTGCAACGCGGCCAGCAAGGTGGGGGTGAGCTTGCCCTGCTCGTCAATCGCCTTGATGACCACCTGCAGGCGGTCCTGCAACTCGCGCAGGTAACTCAAACGCTCCTCCAGCTCGCGCAGCTGGATGTCGTCCAGCCCGCCGGTAGCCTCTTTGCGGTAACGGGCGATGAAGGGCACCGTGGCCCCGCCATCGAGCAGCTCGACAGCGGTTTGAACCTGGTGGGCGGAAACGCGGATTTCCCGGGCGAGTTGGGCGACAAGCTGGGTAGACAGGGCTTGTGAGGCTTGGCTTGGGGTGGACATGCGGGGAAAGAGACAGAGAGGCAGCCGGTCACCGGGGGTGACGGAATGGATTCAGGAATTCAACAAGGCCGCGAGTTTGCCACAGACGGGCGGGCGCTCAACCCTGACTCGCCCGTATCTGGGTTTCCAATGGCTCATTCGAGGCGCGCTTTCACCCTTGCCAGCGCATCGGCACCTGAAACCATGGCATCGTGACCTTGAAGAACACGTTCGCGGCGCTGTGTAGCCAGGTCAAAAGAGGTTTTGGAAACTGGCTGGACCTCAGCCCGCGCCAAATTCAGCGCCAGCAGGCGCTGCAGGATTTCGTCGTCGGTCATTGTGGGGGTGTAGTCGGCCCAGCCGTAGGCGGCGGCCACAGCGGCGTCCAGCGTCTCGTGGGCGGCGTTGAGCCAGGCGGGGCGCAGGTTGTAGAGGTTGGTGAGTGTGCGTTTCTGCAGCGCTTTCAAGTCGGCTTCAGACAGCCCAGGCTTGGGCTCGATGCGGTCTGGGTAAGGGCTGGTTTCCATGCCCAGCGGCACCACCTCGGGCACCTTGCGCGTCCACTCGGGCGGGTTCAGCCAGGCTTCGCGCAGGTCGTTGAGTCGTTTGGCGGCGATGGCGATCTGGGTGGCCAACTGCCGGACATCCACCTGACCGGCGGCAGCCGACGCCGCTTCGCTCTGCCCAGGCGGCGGCAGCCCGGACGCCGGGCGCTCATACGCGGCGCTTCGCTTGCTTTTTAAAATCGCGCCCATCGTCCGGTCAGCCCCCGCCTTGCCCTCTGGCTGGCCTTTGGCCGGAATCAGCGCCCCGCCCTGCACCACCTCGGTCTGCTGGTGCGCCGTGTCGGCGGGTGTGAGGCCTGCGGGGAAAGGGAAAGTTTCGAAGCAGGTGGTAGGTGTGTAACGCGGCCTGTCTTCCAGCGACGTGCCCATGCGCAGCGACCAGAGTTCGTGGAAGCGGCTGTGCAGGATGCCGAAAGTGGTGTCGTCGGCGCGGGCGATGGCAACCGTTGCGGTGTCTGGTATCGATGGCATGACTTGCCAGACGAATACCCTGTGCTTGGCTACACGCGGCGTATTGATGTAACGCTCAATCGGTTTCAGAGCCTCTCGAAGTTGCTCGCCATTGCGCCCAAAGCGCCACCAGAAAGTTCTCCTAATTCGGTCATTATTCTGAAGTCGAACTGGCTTGACGCTTCGGACAATATGGGCGAAAGGTGCTTCAAAAAGTGACGCATCCGCCTCTGACAATGACTCTCCAGTGTCAATGACCCAACCGTCACGTGGGCGGCGCGTGATATCTATTCCGTTCATCAGGGGAAAAAGAATTTGCGCGTTGGATTTGCCGTGTGGATTCGGAAGACCAAGCCAACGGCGGGCGACTTCACCAGAAATGTCGAGTGGTCCATCTTTTCGCAGGCCCTCAGAAACAGCGCCGGCGTTAGTTGCGAGCCGCCCTGCCTTCGAAAGGTCGAGCCCAACACCTGCTGCGGCTGAAGCGGTTAGGCCCGAATGAATCTCTTCAACTGTCTTGCCGTTTAAACGAGCACCTGCGCCGTGGCCAAAACAAACCAAAGACACTCGAACAGCCGCACCATCGTTCACCCAGGTTTCGTCGCTCCAAGCTTCGAAAATATTGCTGCGGTCGGCAATAGCGTCCAACACTTTGCGATTGGCGCCACCGCGAATGGAGTTGGTCGCCACAAGTCCGGCTGCACCGAGGCCGTTGGTTTCAATCGCTTTCAGCGCTTTGGCGAACCAGTAACACACCAAGTCACCAAAACCGGGCACAACTCGCGCATAGACTGTATTGAGCGCTTCAAAATATGCAGCGCCCAGTTCTCCACGCTTCTTGCTGCCCCCCAAAAACGGCGGATTCCCAATCACCACGCTGGCTTTGGGCCATTGGGCTTCCACTGCTATTTGGCCAGCCGGCGTTCCAAGCTCAGAAGAAGGTTTCTCCCCGCTCCCAGGCGTGGGTGGGGCGGAGGATTGAGCCGATTTCAAAAAGCGAAGCGTATGAGGCTCATGCATCTGCCCCGCCCGCGCCTGGGAGCTGACGGCCTCAGAACCAACGGCCTGAGCGGCAACCGACGAAGATTCCCAGGAAAGCAACGCATCCCGACACTCAATATGGTCCAAAGGCTCCAATACGGGATTCGTCTTGAAGTCATAACCATGGGCCAGCCGCCACTGCAACTCGCCAATCCACACCGTCACGCGGGCCAGCTCGGCGGCGTATTCGTTCAGCTCCAGACCCAAGAGGTTGTGTGGGCCGGTCACCAGATCGGCCTCTCGGTCTAGCCCGCAGGCGGCGGCGTCAAGGTGGCTTTGGTGCTCCACGTCTTTGAGCGCCTTCAAGCCGAGAAACAAAAAGTTGCCGCTGCCACAGGCCGGGTCGAGCACGCGGTAAGCCTTAAGCTCCTCCAGCCACTGCACAAAAAGCGCACGGCCGGCGCGGTACCTGGCGTCGCCCTTCTTGGTGCTTTTGGCCATCAGCTCTCGCAGTTCATGGGCTACCAGCTCCCACTTCTGTAGCAATGGGCGGCGCAAAACGGGCTCGATGATGCGCTCGATGGTGGCCGTGTCGGTGTAGTGGGCGCCCAACTGGCTGCGTTTGGCCGGGTCCAGCCCGCGCTCGAACAGCGTGCCGAAAATGGCCACGTCAATCGCGCTCCAGTTCAGCTCGGCGGCGTTG
>JANNMM010000227.1:0-11841 GCA_031397915.1 Rhodoferax sp.
GAGGCGGCGATGCTGACGGGCTCGATCGGCATGTTGCCCTCCGCCTCGCTCAACAGCCAGAACCGGGGCCTGTACGAGCCCAGCCACGGCAGCGCGCCCGACATCGCCGGCAAAGGCATCGCGAACCCGCTGGCCACCATCTTGAGTGCGGCCATGATGCTGCGTTTCTCCTTGGGCCAGCCGGCGGCGGCAGACCGCATTGAGGCGGCTGTCAAAAAGGTGCTGTCGCTAGGATTGCGCACCGCAGACATTTACAGCGAAGGCACCACAAAAGTCGGCACGGCACAGATGGGCGAGGCCGTCGTCAGGGCCCTTAAAGGCTGATTTGGCTATAATCAGCCCCGTTATGATCGCATTGTTGACCTTCAACACCACTGCCCGGGGCAAATGCTCCCGCGCAGTTGCGTTCATTGCCACCACTAAAACGACCACCATTAAGGGCTAGAACAGCCTGGTTCGTCGTGCGCCCACCCCGGAGCCTGACGAGCCGGGGGATCAGCCCAGACTGATTATTTTTGAAAGGCGCAGAAAATGAACTTGAAGAATCCCCTGGTAGGCCTCGTCGGCTGGCGCGGCATGGTCGGCTCGGTGCTGATCGACCGCATGATCGCGGAAGACGATTTCGCCTTGATCGAGCCGGTGTTTTTCTCCACCTCCAACGCCGGCGGCAAAGCCCCGGCGCAGGCGAAGAACGAGACCACACTCAAAGACGCCTTTGACATTGCCGCGCTGCAGAAATGCGACGTCATCGTCACCGCGCAGGGCGGCGATTACACCAGCGAGGTCTTCCCCAAGCTGCGCGCCGCCGGCTGGAAGGGCCACTGGATCGACGCCGCTTCCACCCTGCGCATGAACAGCGACGCCGTCATCATCCTCGACCCGGTGAACATGCCGGTCATCAAAAACGCCCTTGCGGCGGGTGGCAACAACTGGATCGGCGGCAATTGCACCGTCAGCTGCATGCTGATGGGCGTCGGTGCGCTGTACAAAGCCGGCCTGGTCGAGTGGATGAGCACACAAACTTACCAGGCGGCCAGCGGCGGCGGCGCGCAACACATGCGCGAGCTGCTGACGCAATACGGCACATTGAACGCCTCGGTGCGCCATTTGCTGGACGACCCGAAAAGCGCGATTCTGGAGATCGATCGGCTCGTGGCGGCCAAACAGCGCGCACTCACCGCCGATGAAACCGCCAACTTTGGCGTGCCGCTGGGCGGCTCGCTGATCCCGTGGATCGACAAAGACATGGGCAACGGGGTGTCCAAAGAAGAGTGGAAAGGCATGGCCGAGACCAACAAGATCATGGGCCTGGGCGACGGTTTTGCCGGAACCCGCGCGGTGCCGGTCGACGGTTTTTGCGTGCGCGTGGGCGCCATGCGTTGCCATTCGCAGGCCTTGACTTTCAAGCTTAAAAAAGACGTGCCGCTGGCCGACATCGAGGCCATGATCGCGGCTGACAACGCCTGGGTCAAGGTGGTGCCCAACACCCGCGAAGCCACCGTCAAAGACCTGACACCCGTCGCCGTCACCGGCACCATGACGATTCCGGTCGGGCGCATCCGCAAAATGGCGATGGGGCCAGAATACCTCGGCGCGTTCACGATTGGCGACCAGTTGCTCTGGGGAGCCGCAGAACCCTTGCGTCGCATGCTACGGATATTGCTGGCCGCCTGATTTTCGGCGGGCGTTGTCGATTGGCAACGCAAACGGCCATGCGCGGTGCTTCCAGACACCGCCAAAGCACTTAAGTGGTTTCTTAGCTTGTCAGCCTAAGACATTGATGTTATGGTACTTTTCATGATTGAAGCAGTCAGGCAAAGTGCCGCCGCAGCGCCCGTTTTTCAGCGCTTTGGCAGCTATAGTTGCCCGATGCGCGAAAACCGGAGGCTTGCCAATTGAATCCAACGTCCAAACCATGGTCCAAACGGTGGCCCAGGGCTTCGCTAAACACAGCGCTTACTGCGGTTGCTGCCGCCCTCATCAGCCTGTCGTCGGCCTCTGTCCAGGCGCTGTCTTTGGGGCCCATCGTCGTCCAGTCAGCCTTGGGCGAGCCGCTGCGCGCGGAAATTGACGTTTTGGAGATCAACGCCGAAGAAGCGGCGTCGCTGCGGGCAACGGTTGCTTCGCCCGAGGCTTTTCGCGCTGCCGGCCTGGACTACAACGCCGCCATGGCCAACCTGCGGGTCACATTGCAACGCCGTGCCAATGGCCGCAGTTTCATCCGCCTGCAGAGCGACCGCCCGGTCAACGACCCTTTTGTCGACATGATCCTGGAAGCCAATTGGGCCAGCGGCCGCATCGTGCGCGACTACACCATGCTCTTTGATCCGCCGAATTTGCGCAGTGCGCCGGCGGCAGTGGCACAGGCTGCCGCGCCAGCAGTTCAGGAGGCGACTGCCAGCACGCCCGCTGTCCCGGCGGCGCGCGCACCGGTTGCCGTTGCGCCCCGCGCTGCGGCGCCGGCGCCCAGGGCGCCGGCGGTTGCAGTCGCCAAAGGCGGCAAACCGGCCACGGCTGCCGAAGGTCAAATTGTGGTGAAGCCGGGTGACACCGCCAGCAAAATTGCGATGGCGGCCAAGCCGGCCAACATATCGCTGGACCAGATGCTGGTCGCGTTGCTGCGCGCCAACCCGGACGCTTTCATCAACAGCAACCTGAACCGCATCAAGAGCGGCGCGGTGCTGAACCTTCCTACGCCAGAGCAGGCCAGCGCACTCGGCCCGAAAGAGGCGACCCAAACCGTGATCGCGCAAAGCCGCGATTTTGGCGACTTCCGCAAAAAACTCGCGGGAGCGGCCCCCACGGCACAGGTCGCTGCGGCAGACCGCCAGTCCGGTGGCAGTGTGCAAACCAAGGTCGACGACAAAAAGACCGCTGCCGCCACGCCAGACAAACTCACCCTGTCCAAAGGTGCCGTGACGGCCCCGTCAAACGCAGACAAAGTGGCCCAGGATCTGGCAGCCAAAGATGCGGCAGCAAAGAGCGCAGCCGTTTCAAAGAACATTGCTGAATTGTCCAGACTTGGCGGGGCGTCGGCACCCGTTTCACCGGTATCGCCTGCCGGTACCGGCGCAAAGGCTGACAGTGGCAGCGCGGCCGGCGGCACCCCTTCTGTCCCCGCTGTTGTACCTGCTCCAGTGGTGGTGGCGGCAGCGCCACCCGTGGCCGCAGCCTCGGCAGCGGCGCCTGCCGCAAAGCCAGCGGTTGTGGCATCTGCACCGGTGAAACCGGTGGTCAAGACCGCCGCGGTACCTGAGTCGTCATTGATCGACCAGCTCACTGAAAACCCCTTGCTGCCAGCGGCCGGGCTTGGCCTGGTTGCGCTGCTTGCGGGTTTTGGCGTGTACCGGGCGCGCGAACGCAAGAAGGCGCAAGACCTGGACAGCGCGTTCCTGGAAAGCCGCCTGCAGCCAGACTCTTTCTTTGGCGGCAGCGGTGGCCAGCGCGTGGACACCCAAGACAGCCAGGCCGGTGGTTCCTCCATGGTTTACACGCCAAGCCAGCTTGATGCCGCCGACGACGTCGATCCAGTCGCCGAAGCCGACGTCTATCTGGCCTATGGCCGTGATGTACAGGCTGAAGAAATCCTCAAAGAAGCGCTCAAGGCCAACAGCGGGCGCATCGCCATCCACCAGAAGCTGCTGGAAATCTACGCCAAGCGCCGCGACACACGCAACTTCGAGATCACTGCCAACCAGGCCTTCAAGCTCACCGACGGCACCGGCGCCGAGTGGACCCGCATCTGCGACCTGGGCCTGAGCATCGACCCCTCCAACCCGCTGTACATGCCGGGCGGCGAACCATCGGTTGCGGTGGGCATTGCGTCCCAGCCGGCCTCGCTGGACATGGTCAACGAAGTCAACGCTGCCAAGACCTCACCGGGCTTGTCGACGGTGCCGCTGGTTGCCGCGACCGCCGCTTCGGTCGGTATGGCCACGGTGGCCCTGGCCGGCAACAGCTTCAACGCCACCACCACATCCATGAACGCGCAGCCGCTTCCTGCCGGCGGCGCGGTTGACCTGGACTTTGACCTTGACCTCGATTTTTCGCTCGACGACGACAACGCCAAGGTCATCAGTGATTTGAGCGGCGCCGAGCAAACCGCTGCGCTCAATGCGGTCGACTCCGGCTCGGTACCGCTGGACATGGACTTCGACATGCCCACCAGCCCGTCAACCGTCAGCTCACCCATGGCGCCTGCAACCCGCTCGTCGCCACTTGAATTCAGCCTGCCGGGCGTCACAGGCCTGAGCAATTCCGGCGAGGTCTCCCGCCCCGCGCCGCTCATGCCCACGCCAGACCCGGTTGCCGACAATGGCCTCGATTTCGAACCCTCACCGGTTGAAACCGAAGAATTCAAACACCAGGCGGCGGTCAGTTTCGGCACCACCATCGCCGGGCCGCTGACGGCCCCCAAGGCGCCTGAAATTGCTGCACCGACACCTGGCCTGATGGAGTTTGACCTGGGTTCCCTGTCGCTGGATCTGGACGATGCCAAGCCCGCCATGGACGACGACCCCAATCGCAACCTGCCCATCACGGCGGCAACACCGCTGGAAGACCCTCTGGCCACCAAACTCTCGCTGGCCGAAGAGTTCAGCAGCATTGGCGACGCCGATGGTGCGCGCGCCCTGATTGAAGAAGTGCTGCTCGAAGCCAGTGGTGACGTCAAAACCAAGGCGCAGGCGGCCCTGGCCAAACTGAGCTGACGCCCTGCGGGCCCACCATTTTCCGGGCTGATGATCACTTCGTGAGGATTGCGCTGGGCATCAGCTACAACGGGCAGGCGTACCAGGGCTGGCAAAGCCAGCTCTCGGGCCTCACCATCCAGGACAAGCTTGAAGCGGCGCTGGCCGAATTCTGTGGCTTCAACGCCGCCCTATCCTCCAACGAAGCCAGCCATCCAAAACGCGTCACAACCCTGTGTGCCGGCCGCACCGACGCCGGGGTGCACGCCTTGATGCAGGTGGTGCACTTCGACACCCAGGCCGTGCGGGAGTCCAACTCCTGGGTGCGCGGCGTCAACGCCCTGTTGCCGCGCGACATCGCGGTGCAGTGGGCGGCGCACGTGCCCGATGCTTTCCATTGCCGCGCCAGCGCCTTGTCCCGGCGTTACGCCTACGTGCTGCTGGCCTCAAAAGTGCGCCCCAGCGTGGAGACTGGTCGCGTCGGCTGGATCTACCAGCCCCTGGATGCGGCCGCTGTGCGCCAGGCGGCGGCCCTATTGGTGGGTGAACACGATTTTTCCAGCTTCCGCGCCTCGAGTTGCCAGGCCCTGTCACCCGTGAAAACATTGCAGCGTATCGACATTTCCCAGCACGGCAACTACTGGCGATTCGAATTTGAGGCCAACGCGTTTTTGCACCACATGATTCGCAACATCATGGGTTGCCTGATAGCGGTGGGCACCGGCCGCCAAAGCCTGCCTTGGCTGGCCGACGTGCTCGCAGCGCGCCGGCGGGACATCGCAGCACCCACGTTCTCACCCGACGGCCTGTATTTCCTCGGCCCGCGTTACGCCGCCGATTGGGGCCTGCCCGATTCCACACCTGCGTATGATTGGCTGCCATGATGCTGTCCAGAACCCGAATCAAGATTTGCGGCCTTACGCGCGAGCAGGATGTGGACGCCGCCGTTGAAGCGGGCGCAGACGCCGTGGGTTTTGTGCTTTACGACAAAAGCCCGCGTTTTGTGACCATCCAGCGGGCGGCGGAACTGGCGCGCCGCTTGCCGCCGTTTGTCACGCCGGTGGTGTTGTATGTCAACGAAGACGCTACAAAAATAATATCAAACTATGCTTATTTGGCAAGAGCCACATTGCAGTTTCATGGTGATGAATCACCCGAGCAATGTGAAGAGGCCACCCTGGGCGGCAGGCGCGCCTACTTGCGCGCCGCGCGGATTCCCCTGGGTGATGGCGCGGCCTCGTTTGACCTCGTAAAATACGCCCTCGATTATTCAAACGCCCAAGCCATCCTGCTCGACGCCCATGTCGACGGGTACGGCGGCGGCGGCAAGGTCTTCAATTGGTCACTGCTTCCTCCAAACGTCAACGCTCACCTCGTCTTGGGTGGTGGGTTGAATGCTGCAAACGTGGGCGACGGCATTTTGCAGGTGCGCCCGCGTTGTAAAACGCTGGCCGTGGATGTGAGCTCCGGCGTCGAAGCCGATGGCCCTGACGGAATACCGCTAAAGGGCATCAAGGACGCCGGCAAGATCAACCAGTTCGTCGCTGCCGTGAGGGCCGCAGACCAACGCCTTGCAGGATCAACCCATGAAAGCCTACAACCAGCCTGATGCGTCAGGCCACTTCGGAATTTACGGCGGCAGCTTCATCTCGGAAACACTGACCCACGCGGTCAACGAGCTCAAAGCTGCGTATGCGAAGTACCAGCATGACCCGGCGTTCATCGCCGAATTCGAGTCTGAACTGGCGCATTTTGTCGGCCGTCCTTCTCCCGTGTACCACGCCGCGCGCATGAGCCGCGAGCAGGGTGGCGCCCAGATCTTTTTGAAGCGCGAAGACCTGAACCACACCGGCGCCCACAAGATCAACAACACCATTGGACAGGCCATGCTGGCCAAACGCATGGGCAAACCACGCGTGATCGCCGAAACCGGTGCCGGGCAACACGGTGTGGCCACGGCCACCATCTGCGCGCGTTACGGGCTCGAATGTGTGGTCTACATGGGCAGCGAAGACGTGAAGCGCCAAAGCCCCAACGTCTACCGCATGAAGCTCCTGGGCGCGACCGTGGTGCCAGTGGAAAGCGGCAGCAAAACCCTGAAAGACGCCCTGAACGAGGCCATGCGCGACTGGGTTGCAAATGTGGACAACACCTTCTACATTATCGGCACCGTGGCCGGACCGCACCCCTACCCGATGATGGTGCGCGATTTTC
Source organism: Rhodoferax sp. (assembly GCA_031397915.1). Lineage (GTDB taxonomy): Bacteria > Pseudomonadota > Gammaproteobacteria > Burkholderiales > Burkholderiaceae_C > JANYCG01. The sequence goes on from JANNMM010000227.1 coordinate 6,903, forward strand.
AAAGCGTGATCGGCAAGGAGTGCCTGGTGCAGATGCCCGAGATGCTCAAGGCTGCCGGTTGCCAGGGCGACCAGCCCGACGCCGTGATCGCCTGCGTGGGCGGCGGCAGCAACGCCATGGGCATTTTTTACCCTTACATCAACCACCCGGCTACACGACTGATCGGTGTGGAGGCGGCCGGTGAAGGCATGGACTCTGGCAAACATTCCGCGTCGCTGCAAAAAGGCAGCCCGGGCGTCTTGCACGGCAACCGCACCTACGTGCTGCAGGACGACAACGGCCAGGTCACGGAAACCCACAGCATCAGCGCCGGTCTGGACTACCCGGGTGTTGGCCCGGAGCACGCGTTTTTGATGGAGCTGGGCCGCGCCGAATACGTGGGCATCACCGACAAGGAAGCGCTCGACGCCTTTCACTACCTGTGCCGCACCGAAGGCATCATCCCTGCGCTTGAATCCAGCCACGCCGTTGCCTACGCCATGAAACTCGCGAAAACCATGCGCAAAGACCAGTCGATTCTGGTCAACCTCTCGGGCCGTGGCGACAAAGACATCGGCACCGTGGCAGACCTGAGCGGTGGTGACTTCTTTTGCCGGCCGAGTTGCCAGGGGCAATCTGTGAAAGGCGGCGTACAGCCTGTGACATTGCACAAAGCCGGGGTGCCAGCATGAACCGCATCGCCGCCACTTTCGCGCGGCTCAAATCGCAAAACCGAAAAGCCCTCATTCCTTACGTTACCGCCGGTTTCCCGTTCGCCGACATCACACCCGAACTGATGCATGGCATGGTCGCCGCAGGTGCCGACGTGATCGAACTCGGCGTGCCCTTCTCAGACCCGAGCGCCGATGGACCTGTGATCCAGAAGGCGGGCGACAAAGCGTTGGCCTTTGGCATCGGCCTCGTGCAGATCCTGAAAATGGTGCAGGACTTTCGCCTCAAAGACGCTACAACGCCGGTGGTGTTGATGGGTTACGCCAATCCTATCGAGCGGTACAACCAGAAACACACCACCAGCGGGAAGCAGAGCGCTTTCGTCAAAGACGCGGCTGCCGCGGGCATCGATGGCGTGCTGGTGGTCGACTACCCGCCCGAAGAATGCGAGGCCTTCGCCGCTGAATTGCGCGCTGCCGAGCTGGACCTGATCTTCCTGCTCGCGCCCACATCAACGCCCGAGCGCATGGCGCAGATCGCCAAAATCGCCAGCGGGTATGTGTATTACGTTTCGCTCAAGGGTGTGACAGGCGCCGGCACACTCGACACCGGCGCGGTCGAAGCAATGTTGCCCCGCATCCGCGCACATGTGAATATCCCCGTAGGCGTGGGTTTCGGCATTCGCGATGCGGTCACGGCCAAGGCCATTGGCAAGGTGGCGGATGCGGTGGTGATCGGCACCAAAATCATCCAGATCATTGCCGACCAGCCGCGCGACCAAGCGGTTGCAGCGGTCGCCGCTTTTCTCAAAGACATCCGCACGGCGCTGGATTCATAATCGCGCTACAAAGGAAACACCCCATGTCCTGGCTTGAAAAACTGCTTCCTCCCAAGATCCAGCCGTCTGACCCGGCCGAGCGGCGCAGTGTGCCCGAAGGTTTGTGGATCAAGTGCCCGAGTTGCGAGTCGGTGCTGTACAAGACCGACCTTGAGCAAAACCAGAACGTTTGCCCGACCTGCAGCCACCACCACCGCATTGGCGCGCGCGCACGGCTCAACGCGTTTCTGGACAACGAAGGCCGCTACGAAATCGGCCAGGAGGTGCTGCCGATTGACCCGCTCAAGTTCAAGGACAGCCGCAAGTACCCTGAACGCCTGAAGGAAGCGCTGGACAACACCGACGAGACCGATGCGCTGATCGTGATCGGCGGCGCGGTGCATTCCATCGCCGTGGTGGCGGCCTGTTTTGAGTTCGAGTTCATGGGCGGCAGCATGGGCTCGGTGGTGGGCGAGCGCTTCGTGCGCGGCGTGCACACGGCCATCGAGCAAAAAGTGCCGTTTATCTGTTTCACCGCGACCGGCGGCGCGCGCATGCAGGAGGGCCTGCTCTCGCTGATGCAGATGGCCAAGACCAACGCAGCCTTGACGCGGCTCGCCAAAAAAGGCCTGCCCTACGTGAGTGTGTTGACCGACCCGACCATGGGCGGCGTGAGCGCCGGTTTCGCCTTCCTGGGTGACCTGGTGATCGCCGAGCCCAAGGCCTTGATCGGTTTTGCCGGCCCGCGCGTGATCGAATCCACCGTGCGCGTGACGCTGCCAGAAGGCTTCCAGCGCTCGGAGTTCCTCATGCAAAAGGGCGCCATCGATTTCATATCCGACCGCCGCGAGCTGCGCAGCACCATCGCCAACGCGCTGGCCATGTTGCAGCGCCAGTCGGCCGATGCGGTGGGTTGATGTTGCGTTGAATTGACGTGAGTTTGGTTTGCTATACTATTTATAGCTATTAATGACCATTTCACGTGACTTAGTGGCCGATTTTTCTTGAAAATCGTCAAATTTCCGCGATTTGATGCAATAATTAACATGGATGTTAACATTGTTGCAATTTGTTAATGCCCATGTTAATATTTGAACGAATTTGGATGGTGCAGGCTTGTGTATCGATTGGGAGCGGGATCAGGCCGACGGGGCACTCTGCTCCGCGGCTGTCCCCCGCGGCGGCCTTCGCCAACTGCTCCTCCTTTATGCCGCTGCGCAGAATGCCCCGTCGACCTGATCCGGGTGGGCGTTGGAGACGCAAAGCCGTTACTCGCCAACCAAGCCCCGGCGCTGGCCGTAGTGGCGGGTTAAACAGCGGCATTGGTGACGATGAACTTGGGTTGAAGGAGATCCCACAAATTGCCGTATATGTCCTTGAACACCGCGACAGTTCCGTACGGTTGCAATTTCGGTTCGCGGACAAACTCCACGCCCTTTGCCTTGAAGGCCTGAAAGTCGCGCGCGATGTTGTCTGTGTAGAGGAAGAGAAAAACCCGGCCACCCGTTTGGTTGCCGATATACCGAGCCTGCTCCTCATTGGACGCTCGGGCCAAAAGAAGTCCTGATTCGGTCGAACCAGGCGGCGCGACTACGACCCACCGTTTGCCACCCTCAGGGATGAGTGTGTCTTCGATCAATGTGAAACCGAGAATGCCGACGTAGAAAGCAAGCGCTTCGTCGTAGTCCCGCACCACGATTGAAACAAGACCGAGGGACTGTTGCATTGAAGAAGTTTTTGCGCTGCCTAAGGAGTTGAATCCGACAGAACTCGCCGTTGACAAAAGGCCTCAGCGCTGATTAGGGTCATGGATCGAATCATAAATCACTGATTTTCAAAAGAGGGGTGCTGTGTCGATTGAACGAGTCCAGCGTCCGATCACCCGCACCTCAACCAGGATCAGGTCGATGGGGCGCTCGGCGCAGCGGCATAAAGGAGGAGCAGTCGGCGAAGGCCGCTGCGGGGGACAGCCGCGCAGCTGAGTGCCCCGTCGGCCTGATACCGCCAACCCAGCGTCAATCAGGCCTGTTATTGCGTTAGCGCATCACTGCCTGCTGCACAGCCCCCAACACAATCGCAGCGATTTGAAGCAGCACCAAAAGCACCAGCGGCGACAGGTCAATGCCGCCAACCAGCGGCACAACCTTGCGGATCGGGCGCAAAGGCGGCGCTGCGAGGCGTTCCATCAGGTCAGTGAGCGGCGACTGCGATTGGACCCACGAGAGCACCGCGTAAACGATGACCAGCCCGGTCATCGCCGACAGCACCAGACGCACCGAGCCAAAAACCGCCAGCACTGGAATTTGCGAAAGGCCACTGCCCGCCCCGGCCAGCGCCCACAGAATCAGGTACTGCAACAGCTCCAGCAGGTAGATCGCCAACACACTGGACATGTCCCAGCGACCGGCCGAAGGCACCACCTTGCGCAGCGGCAACACGATCCAGTCGGTCAGCGCAAAGACGAAACTGCCCAGCGGGTTGCCCGAGCGCGCCGACATCGAAATTTTCTGATACTGCATATACAGGCGCAATAGGCAGGCACCCGCCACCAGGCCAATGGCCACGTCCAGCAACAATGAAATGATTTGGTAGAACATGGCTCGTATCTCGTGTGCTGAATCATAGCCCGCGCGGCTGAGCGCCCGGGCCCGCATTGCCCCCTTAAAATTACGGGCTTCGGCGATGCGGGTGTCGCCGCCGGCCGCCCCAACTGAAATCCCCATGTCTGACAAAACTGCCTCTGCACACGCCCCTGCCGCGCCCGCCTCGATGGACGAAAACCAGCTGATCCAGGAGCGGCGCGAAAAGCTCAGAACCATCCGCCAGCACCAGTTGCAGGGCAAGGGTGTTGCGTTCCCGAATGATTTCAAGCCCGGCCACCGGGCCGCCGGGCTGTTTTCAGCGCACGACGGAAAATCTGCCGAAGAGCTGCTGGCGCTGAACGCCACCGTCTCCGTGGCGGGCCGCATGATGCTCAAGCGTGTGATGGGCAAGGCCAGCTTTGCGACGCTGCAAGACGCCGGCGGCCGGATTCAGGTCTATATCAACAACGAAGGCGTGGGCGAAGAAGTCCACAACGCTTTCAAGCATTGGGATTTGGGCGATATTGTCTGGGCCAGCGGCACGCTGTTCAAAACCAAGACTGGCGAGCTGTCGATTCATGCCACCGGCATCCGGCTGGTGACCAAAAGCCTGCGCCCGCTGCCCGACAAGTTTCACGGCATGGCCGACCAGGAGGTCAAATACCGCCAGCGCTATGTGGACCTGATCATGGACGAGGCCGCGCGCAAGCGTTTCATGGCACGCAGCCAGGCGGTCAGCGGCATTCGCGAGTTCATGGTGGCGAACGACTTCCTGGAAGTCGAAACGCCCATGCTGCACCCGATTCCGGGCGGCGCCAATGCCAAGCCGTTCAAGACGCACCACAACGCGCTGGACCAGGAAATGTTTTTACGCATCGCGCCCGAGCTG
>JANNMM010000241.1:0-3249 GCA_031397915.1 Rhodoferax sp.
ACGGATTTGGGCCGGCGGATTTTCGGGATAGCCGCCATCTCCTCCACGCTTTCAAACAGCTTCATGCCGAAGGGGATGGCGCGCAGTTTGAGCACACGCTCCAGGTCAGCCGAGAGCTGGGCGAAGTTCAGCGTGGGCAAGGTGGTTTCGGCGGTCATGTTGACTCCGTTGGACTACCTCGGCGTCATCCGAATCGCGCCATCCAGGCGGATGGTTTCGCCGTTCAACATCGGGTTCTCCAGAATCTGCATCGCCATCATGGCAAATTCATCGGGCAGGCCCAGGCGCGCGGGGTGCGGCACGGTGGCACCAAGCGAGGCCTTGATGTTGTCGGGCAGGCGCGCCAGCAGCGGTGTGTCAAACAAGCCAGGCGCAATGGTGCAGACGCGGATGAACTTGGTGGCGAGGTCACGCGCTGCCACCACCGTCATGCCGACCACACCGGCCTTGGACGCGGAGTAGGGAATTTGGCCAATCTGCCCCTCGAAAGCGGCGACCGAAGCCGTCATCACCATCGCGCCACGCTCGCCGTCCACCACCTCGTTTTTGGCCATGCGCGCGGCCGAGAGCCGCAGCATGTTGAAGCTGCCCACCAGGTTGACGCGAACGACCTGTTCATATTTTTCCAGCGACCCGGGCTGGCCATCTTTTTCCACCAGCCGCACCGCCCCGCCAATGCCTGCGCAATGCACCAGGGCGCGCAAGGGGCCCAGTTTTTCAGCAGCATCCAGCGCCGAGTTGATTTGTTCGGTATTCGTCACATCGCCATGTGCGTAGGTCACGCCAAGTTCCTTCTCCACCGCTGCACCCGCCTCGCGGTTCAAGTCAACAATGACGACTTTCACTCCTTTGGCGACCAAACGCCGCGCGCAAGCCAGACCCAGGCCCGAAGCGCCGCCGGTGACGAGGGCTGACATGTTTTCAAGTTTCATGGTGTCTCCTGTTGTTTTGAATGATCGAAGGTCAAAAATTCCTGTTGCAGGTTTCGGCAATTCCGTGGGCGGGATCAGGCCGACGCGGCACTCAGCTGCGGGGGACATTCGCGGAGTCATTTACCCCGGTGTCTTCGGCCACCCCGCATCTTGCCGCAAACCCTGGTTCCCAAAACGAACCGCCCAGTGCGCACACAAACTCAAACCCGTTCAATGATGATCGCCGGCGCCATGCCCCCAGCAGCACACATCGTCACCAGGCCACGTTTCAAATCACGCCGCTCCAGCTCATCGAGCATCGTGCCAATCAGGATTGAGCCGGTGGCGCCAATCGGATGGCCCAGGGCCATGGCGCCGCCGTTCACGTTGACCTTGCGGCGGTCGAGCTTCAAGTCGCGGATGAACTTTTCCATCACCACGGCAAAGGCTTCGTTGATCTCCCACAGGTCAATGTCGTCCACCGTCAGCCCGGCCTTGGCCAGCACCTTGCGGGCGGCAGGCACGGGCGCGTTGAGCATGAGCGTGGGGGAATCACCCACGTTGGCAAAAGCGACGATGCGGGCGCGCGCTTTCATGCCGTGTTTTTTGGCGTAATTGGGGGACGCCAGCAAAAGCGCGCCGGCGCCGTCAACCACACCCGACGAGTTGCCCGCGTGGTGCACAAATTTGATGTCCAGCCCCGGGTGCTCCTGCAGGATCAGGCTGCGGTAGGTATTGCCTTTCTCGTCCAGCGGCAGGTCGGCCAACTGCGTGAAGGCCGGTTTCAGCGAGGCCAGGCCTTCGGCGGTGGTCTGCGGGCGCGGGAATTCTTCGTGGTCCAGCGCGAGCGTGCCGTCGGCTTTGTACACGGCGATCAGGCTTTTCTTGAAGTGGCCGTTTTTGATGGCAATGTCGGCCTTTTGCTGGCTCTCCAGCGCACCCGCGTCGAGGTCCGCGCGGCTGATGCCCTCCATGGTGGCAATCGCATCCGCGCACACACCCTGGTGCGACTGCGGCACGTGGGCGCGCAGGCGCATATTGCCCGCGTCCATCATGAGCGGGCCTTCTTCGGCCGTGCGCCGGCCGGGCATCGACATCATCTCGGTGCCGCCGGCGATCATCAGGTCTTCCATGCCCGACATGATGGAGGCGGCGGCCATGTTCACCGAGGTGATGCCACTGCCGCAGAAGCGGTCAAGCGTGACGCCGCTGCTCCTGAAATCGTAGCCTGCATCGAGCGCCGCCATGCGGCCCAGGTCGCAGGCCTGCGCGCCGCGCTGCGAGCTGGTGCCCCAGATGATGTCGTCCACTTCGGCGGTGTTGAGGTTGTTGCGCTCCTTGATCGCCTTGAGCACGGCCGCGCCCAGATGCTGCGGGTGCATGTCGGTCAACGCGCCTTTGCCGAACTTGCCAATGCCGCGCGGGGTGCGGGCTGCGTCGATGATGAGGGCTTCAGTCATGGGGATTTCCTTATGAGGCGGGTTGCAGGGCTTGAGGGGTATGAGCCCATTTTGAACCAAAATGCGGGGACAAGAATGTCCCGAACGGGTCAGAAACAAAACAGACAGAAAGAGACAAGACATGCACCCTTTTCACCATGCCGCCGCCACGCCCGACAAGGTTGCGTACCAAATGGCCGACACCGGCGAGGCCGTGACCTACCGGCAGCTTGAAGACCGCTCCAACCAGGTGGCGCAGATGCTTCGCGCGATGGGCCTGAAAGCGGGCGACCACATCGCCATCCTGCTGGAAAACCATGTGCGCTACTTCGAGCTGTGCTGGGGCGCGCAACGCTCGGGCGTGATCTACACCTGCATCAGCACGCGGCTCACGCTGGGCGAGGCGGCTTATATTGTGAAAGACTGCGCGGCCAAGGTGCTGGTCACGTCAGTGGCCAACCAGGCGCTGGCGCAATCGCTGCTGGCCGAGACGAATGTACTAAAGGCGCGGCTGATGATGGACGGCACCATCCCCGGCTACACCGCCTACGAATCTGAACTAGGCAAATACCCCGCCACCCGCATCGCCGACGAAACGGCCGGCACCGACATGTTGTATTCCAGCGGCACCACCGGCCGCCCCAAAGGCGTGTTCGTGCCGCCCGAGTTCCCGCAGATTGACGCCAGCAATTCACTCATCGAGATTTGCAAAAATGTTTACGGCATCAACACCCAGAGCATCTACCTTTCGCCCGCGCCGCTGTACCACGCAGCGCCCTTGCGTTTCAACATGGTGGCCGTGCGCCTCGGGGCCACTTGCATCATCATGCGGCACTTTGAGCCCGAAGACTTCCTGCGACTGGTTGAAAAACACCGCATCACGCACACCCAAACCGTGC
>JANNMM010000264.1:0-1658 GCA_031397915.1 Rhodoferax sp.
CGATGGGCAGACGATCGACATCCTGCCGATGGGGGCTGAAGACATCGCCCGCTGCCAGCCGATTTACGAAACGCTGCCGGGCTGGCGCGACAGTACGGTTGGCGTTACCGACCACAGCCGATTGCCGGCTGCAGCCCAGCGCTATTTGAGCCGCATTGAAGAAGTCACGGGCGTGAGTATTGACATGATTTCGACCAGTCCGGACCGTGACCATACGATCCTGCTGCGCAATCCGTACGCGGTTTAGTCTGTCGAATTGTTTTTTTATAAGTAAAAAGTGCTGTTTGCGCAATAAAGACGGGCGTAAGCAGCTATTAATTCAGGAGCAATCAACATGTTGACCGAAGACGGCAAACATCTCTATGTGAGCTACGACGAGTACCACAACCTGATCGAAAAACTCGCCATCAAGGTGCACCAGAGTGGCTGGCAGTTCGACACCATCCTGTGCCTGGCGCGTGGCGGCATGCGCCCCGGCGACATCCTCTCCCGGGTGTTTGACAAACCACTGGCGATCATGTCCACCAGCTCCTACCGCTCAGACGCCGGCAAAACCCAGGGCAACCTCGACATCGCCCGTTTCATCACCACGCCCAAAGGCGAAATCGCCGGCAAGGTGCTGCTGGTGGATGATCTGGCCGACTCGGGCCACACCTTGCACCGGGTGATCGACATGCTGAAAAACAATTACCAGCCGATCACCGAATTGCGCAGCGCCGTGATCTGGACCAAGGCGCTGTCCAATTTCACGCCTGATTATTCGGTCGAGTTTTTGCCCACCAACCCGTGGATCCACCAGCCGTTTGAGGGCTATGACGCCTTGCGGCCCGAGCAACTGATTCAAAAGTGGAGCGTTTAGTGTGGCCGCCACGCTCCACCGCTTCGCGGGTCGCTGCCCCCCGGGGGGGCTAAATTTCCCCGGGAACGGCCCGTCGGAAATTTGCGTGATACCCGTGATCCACTGCTGTGCGGGTTGCTGCCCAGCGCAGCAATCCTGCGCTTCGCTTGGCGTGGGCCTGATTTTGCCTGGGGCCGCCCGGCGCCAGATTGCACTTTTCCCATGACCCAGCTGACCACCCAACTCATCCACCACCCCTACAAGCCGCCTGAAGGCTTTGCCTCGCCGCAGCCGGGCGTTTTCAAGGCGTCCACCGTCATTTTTCCAAACTCCGCCGCCATGCGGGCGCGCCAGTGGAAAGACAAAACCGGCTACACCTATGGTCTGCACGGCACGCCCACTACCTTCATGCTTGAAGAGCGGATGGCGTTTCTGGAAGGTGGCGAGCAATGTTTGTTGGTGCCCAGCGGGCTGTCGGCCGTTTCAGCGGTTTCAATGGCGCTGCTCAAATCCGGCGACGAGGTGCTGATACCGGACAACGCCTACGGCCCCAACAAGGCGCTGGCCGAAGGGGAGTTAAAGGGCTGGGGCATCACGCACCAGTATTACGAGGCCATGGACCCACAGGACCTGGCCAGGCGGATTACTTCGAAAACCCGCTTGGTGTGGGTGGAGGCGGCAGGCTCCGTGACGCTTGAGTTTCCCGATGTGTGCGAACTGGTGCGCATTTGCAAAGCCAAAGGCGTGCTGGTGGTGCTCGACAACACCTGGGGCGCCGGTCTGGCCTTCAAACCGTTTGACCTCACCCCCGGCAGCGCAA
>JANNMM010000314.1:0-1599 GCA_031397915.1 Rhodoferax sp.
CTCACGGGCGTGAGCGCCGCCGTGCCGTATTACGGTGGCGGCATGACCGTGGGCACCGAGCCCGCGCGCAAACCCAGATGCCCGGTGATGTGCCATTTTGGCGATCAAGACAAACACATCACCCTGCCCACGGTGCAGGCCTTCAAGGCGGCGCAAAAAGACGTGGAAGTGAACATTTACGCGGCTGACCACGGCTTTAACTGCGACCACCGGGGTTCGTACAACGCCGCTGCCGCCGAACTGGCACTGGAGCGCACACTGGCATTTTTTGCCAACTACCTGCGTTGACGGCTCGCCAAACCGGGATTTAAAGGTGGATTTTTTGCAGTTCCTCTGCTGATTTCATTGAAATAAATAATTTCTTGATTTTCACATGAATATTTAAAGGGCGAAGTCACGTGAAAAGGCATATAGTTGCTATAATTTTTAGCATAGTTTGTGGCAATTTGTTGGCCTCAGATTACAACGGCCCGATTTTTGACGCGCACCTGCATTACAACGACGAGGCCTGGAGCAACGGTGCCGGGCCGCATCCCATCAGCGACGTGTTGGCGCGCATCGCGCGCAATGGCGTGAAGGGCGTGTTGGCCAACTCGCGGCCCAACGACGGCACCAAAAACCTGGCCGCAGACAAGTCCAAAGGCGACCTGCAGGTGGTGCCCTTCATCCGCCTGTACCGCAACCGGGCTGACTACGACAGCTGGTTCAAAGACGACACCATCTACACCATGGTGCAGGCCGAATTCGCCAAAGGCACGGCGGGGGGGCCTTACAAAGGCATCGGGGAATTCCACCTCTACGCCAGTGAAAACGCCAATGGCCCGGTGGCCAAAAAACTCATGGCCTTCGCCGAAGAGAAGAACCTGGCGGTGCTGGCCCACGTGGACGATGCGGCCATAGATTTACTGATGGCCAACGCGCCCTCCAAAGGGCAAAAGCTGAAACTGGTTTGGGCCCACACCGGCATTGGCGGCGCCCCAGCGGCGCGGGTTGACGCGTTGTTTGCCAAATACCCGCTCTTGATGGGCGAGTTGTCGTACCGGCCTGGTCTTACCTGCGAGGGCGGCAAACTCTGCGGTGAATGGCGTGCGCTGCTGCTCAAGTACCCCAGCCGCTTCATGGTCGGCTCCGACACCTGGGTCAACCAGCGCTGGCAGTATTACGACGAGTTGATGAAGGGTTACCGCGCCTGGCTCGGCGACCTGCCGCCCGATGTGGCCAGAAAAATCGCCTGGGGCAATGGTGCGGCGCTGTTTGGTTTGAAGGAGGCGAAATGATCCAGCTTCACTATTACCCGAGCAACGCCTCCATGATCCCGCACATCGTGCTCGAAGAAATGGGCTTGCCCTTCGAGCTGGTGCTGGTGGACCGCAGCAACGATGCGCACAAATCGCCCGAATACCTGAAGCTCAACCCGAACGGCAAGATCCCCACGCTGGTGGAAACCACGCCCGGCCAGCCTGATCTGGTGTTGTACGAAAGCGCGGCCATCTGCCTGCATTTGAGCGACACCCACCCCAAGCTGGGCGGCCCCGGCGGAACCAGCGGCCTGATGCCACCCCTGGGCAGCCCGGCGCGGGCGCACGCCTACAAGTGGCT
>JANNMM010000383.1:0-1521 GCA_031397915.1 Rhodoferax sp.
CCCATGAATTCGCTGGCAAAGTTGCGGTGGAACCAGGGTGGCCGGAAGGTGTTCTGCATCGTCAGCACGCGCGGCGGGAAGATCACGAAATCAATCGAGTCCACGCCCGGTGTGTCGCTCGGCGACTGCAGCACCAGAAAAATCGACGGGTCCGGGTGGTCGTAGCTGATCGAGCCCATGGTATTGAAGCGGCGCAGGTCGTATTTGTAGGGGGGCGTAGTTGCCATGCCAGGCCACCACGTCCAGCGGCGAATGGCCGATGCTAGCCGCCCAAAGGTGGCCGTTGAACTTGGTGAGCAGCTCGAAATCGCCCTCGCGATCTTCGTAGGCCGCCACCGGGGTGCGAAAGTCACGCGGGTTGGCCAGGCCGTTGGAGCCGATCACGCCCAGGTCAGGGAGCTTCAGCAGCGCGCCGTAGTTCTCGCAAACGTAACCGCGTGCCGCGCCGTCGGGCAAACGCACCTGAAAGCGCACGCCGCGCGGGATGACGGCGATCTCCTGCGGCTCGACCTCCAGCACGCCCATCTCGGTGACCAGCCGCAGGCGGCCCTGCTGCGGCACGATCAGCATCTCGCCGTCGGCGTTGTAAAAGAAGCGCGTGTCCATGGAGCGGTTGGCTGCATACAGATGGATGCCGCAACTGGCGTTGCCCGCCATGGTGACCATGCCGTCGACGAAGTCAGTGGGTTGGGTTTCGGCGTCGGGCAGGGGCAGCGGGTCCCAGCGCAACTGGTTGGGCGGCGTCGGCACCTCGTCGAAGCGGCTGAGCCAGCGACCGTCCTCGATGCGCTCGAACGGCAGGTGCATGGCCGCCGGGCGAATGCGGTACAGCCAAGAGCGGCGGTTGGCGTGGCGTGGTGCGGTGAACGCGGTGCCCGAGAGTTGCTCGGCATACAGCCCGTAGGGCGCCCGCTGCGGTGAGTTGCGGCCTTCGGGCAGCGCACCGGGCAAAGCCTCGGTGGCGAACTCGTTGGCAAAGCCGGTCTGGTAATGCAAGGTGTTTGTGCTCATGGCTGAATGCTCCAGGGGTCAGTGGCTGGCCTCAGAGGCAATATCCTCGGCGGCGGCGTCAACGAGTTGCTGCACAACCTCGCCATCGGCGATGCGCTCAATGGCCAGCATGGCAAAGCGGGCCAGGAACAGCGGGGCGTTGTGCTCGCCGAGCTGCGTCATCGTCTTGCAAAGCCGGGTATAGACGGCATCGAGTTCGCTGTCGGTCATGGGGTTCTCCTGATAGTGGTTCACGGCTTTACACAGTTTAAGCAAGCGCCTGGTTGACCGCCGCTGTCACCTCGGCGGGAACGACATGACCCCAGCGGGCCAGCACATGCCCATCGGGCCGGACAAGATACAGCGTGCCGTCGGCCGCACCATACATCGAGAACAGCCGGCCCGTGTGATCCCAGCCGTGCAGCGCCGGCCCGCTGGCGCCGAGGCGACGGGTAATGGGAACCACCTTGAAGGGTACGCCACGGGCTTGCAGCGTTCGCTCAAGTTCCTGCAATTCAGCGGCTACCGTGC
>JANNMM010000013.1:0-4341 GCA_031397915.1 Rhodoferax sp.
CCAGGCGCTGTACGAGCTGATCGCCAGCCTGCACACGCCGGTGCTCGCCCGCGACCGCCCGCTGTGGGAAGTACACGTGATCGACGGCCTGGGGGGCGACTTGGGCGCTGGCCATTTCGCGCTCTACCAGAAGATGCACCACGCCTATGCCGACGGCGTGACCATGTCGCGCTGGGGCGCCGAGAGTTACCAGAACGCCCCCGACGACACGGACCTCACCCCGGTCTGGACCATTGACCACACCCGCTCCGGCCTGAAGAAGAAGAAGGGCAACCAGGAAATGGTGCTCTCGGTATGGGCGCAAGTCACCGCCAACAGCAAACGCGCCTTCGGCATTGGCCGCCTGGGCGCCATGTTGATGCTCGAAGGCATGCGGCTGACCAAAAACGCCATCAGCCTGCCTTTCATGGCGCCGCGCGGCACGCCGCTGACCGGCATGGCCACGCCGGGGCGGCAACTGGCCACAGCAACTGTGTCGATGAAACGCATCAGCGCGCTGTGCAAAAAAACCCGCTCCACGGTGAACCACGTGGCCTTGACCTGCCTGGACGGCGCCTTGCATCGCTACCTCAAAGACGAAGGCGTCACGCTGGACCGGCCGATCACCATCCAGATGCCCGTGAACCTGCGCCGCGAGGGCGACAAAACAGCGGGCAACAAGATCGGCATCATCCTGGTGGACTTGTCGGCACCCACCGAAGACCCCTATGTGCGCCTGCGCAACATCGGTTATTCGTTGCGCAACCTGCGCGTCATGGTCGATTCGGTGGCGCCCGAGGCGATCGAGACCTACACCATCCTCACCGGCTTGCTCGGCCAGTTCGCCGAAATGCTCAAGCTGAGCGGCTCCATCACGCCCATGGGCAATACGACCGTCTCGAACGTCCCCGGCCCGAAGGAACATTTGTACGTGAAAGGCGCGCGCATCGAAGAAATGCACCCGGTGAGCACGCTGCCGCCGACGCACTTGATGAACATCACGCTGTTCAGTTACGCCGGCTCGCTGAATTTTGGGCTGATCGCGTCAGATGCCTTGCCCAATTTGCAGCGCCTGGGCGGGTATGTGGATGAGGCCTTTGATGAGCTGGAGCGGTGTGTGGAGCAGATTGGGGGGTGAGCGAATTCAAGCCCGCACCACAATCTCAAACTTGGCCTGCAAGCCGTCGCTGCCACTCACGAATGGCGCGGTCAACGCCTTGCGGTCTTCGTCATCGCGCAGGTTGCGCCATAAAAAGTCGCGCTCATTGCCAGCGGCACCGTCCACATAGAGCTGACTTGTGAGCAGTTCACGTGCGCCAAGCTTCACTTTGAAGTGGATGTGGGGTGTGCGGCCGGTGTAGGGCACGGGTTTGATGGTGCGAAAGCGGTAGCTGCCGTCGGCACCCGCCACCACCTTGCCAAAACCCTGAAAGGCAGGGTCGTTTTTGCTGCCATCGCGCGGGTGGTCGTAATGGCCGGCGGCGTCACACTGCCAGATTTCGACCTGCGCGCCGGCAACCGGTTTGCCGGCAAGGTCCGTCACCGTGCCGGTGACCCACGCGGGTTCGCCCTTGCCGTAACTCAATGATCCATTCTTCAGCAGGTCAAAATCCGCATCTTTGGGTATCGCTACCGGGTAAAACGGCCCTTCGGTTTGGGAGGGCGTGGGGCGCCGCGCGGCCTGCGCCCGGGCGCCGGTCCACAACCACGGTGTGGCGACAAATGCGGCCACCAGAGCACGCCGGTCAATGCCCTGCGTGGCCGGTATGGTCTGAAGCGGCTGGAGTGGCGAACGGGTTGTCATGAAATTTCCCCTGTCGATTGGCTTGCCGGCGCGCACCACGCGCGCCGCAACCGTGCACATGATTATTCTGAGCCTGCGCAGCCATTGAAGTTCCGGCCGGTAAAGTTCGGCGTATTTTTGTAAAGTCTTGCGGATTCGCCCGCTTCACGGTGCCTCGGACATCAAGCCGTGCCGATCTGCCCCGCAAACGTCTTGAAGCCGCGCAGCAGCATCTCAACCGCGACCGCCACCAGAATCAGGCCCATCAAACGTTCCACGGCAACCACAAAGCGGTCACCCAACACACGCTGGATGCGTTCAGCCAGCACCAACACCACCGCGCACACGAACATCGTGACAACCAGTGCCGCGATCCATTCCCAACGCCGCTCGGGCGCCTGCGAAACCAGCAGCATGACGGTGGCCAGCGCGGACGGGCCGGCCAGCGCGGGAATCGCCAGCGGCACGATCAGGGGTTCGCCGGTCACCGTTTCAGTCTCCTGGGCGGGCGGCGGAAAAATCATGCGCAGGGCGATGAGGAAAAGGATCACGCCACCGGCAATCTGCAGCGAGAGGGCGCTCAGGTTCATCACCCGCAAAAAGGCGTCGCCAATGAACATGAAGGTCAGCAACAACGCAAAGGCGATCAGCACTTCACGCAGGATCACCAGAGGCCGGCGCGCAGGGGCAACACTCTTGAGCGCGTTGGCAAAGATCGGAATGTTGCCAAACGGATCGGTGATCAGGAGCAGCAGGATGGTGGCGGAGACAAAGCTGTAATTCATGGCACGGCAGCGCCCGGTTTGGGCGCCAGCGCAGGATAACAGCCGACCGCCAGGTGCGTGGGCCTTATTCGGCCTTGACCTGGCAGCTGATGCAGCGGGCGGCTTCCGGCGCGGCATCCAGGCGCAGTGCCGGTATTTCCACGCCGCAGTCGATACACAGCCCGTAACTGCCGGCGTCAATGCGGCGCAGCGCGGCGTCGACCTGGCTCAAGACGGCGGTTTCATGTTCGTCCAATGCAAATTCGATCTCGCGCGCCGTTGTCACCTGTGCGGTGGAGTCCTCTTTTTGGCCAAAGTGGGCGGCCGATGCTTCGGCGCGTCCGACCGGGCCTCCGCGCAGGATGGCAATCTGCTCCAGCAGGCCGGCGCGGCTGGCCTGCAGTCTGGTTTTGAATGCGGCAACAGTTTTCGGCGTCATGATCGGGTACCCCTTGTGCCGTCTTGGAGAATTGGGTTCGACAGCGGTTGACCGAATCATGCGCCGGGCACACGCACCGGGTGTTGACGCGCATCAAGACCTGACGGGATCGGGCTTGCCCGGTTTTGCGGGGAAAATGAAACCGCCTACCCCTTCCCACCTCAGCTCACCCGGAGACGCCCAACATGGATTACAGCCGCTACCAGACCCTCAAGATCACCCGCCGAGGGGTCAACGGCGCGGTTCTCGACATCCAGATGCGCGCCGACGGCCCCGGCGGCAATGGCAAGTTGCCCACTTCCGGCAAGGAAGGCCATTGGGAGCTCTCCGAGATTTGGCGCGACGTGGGCGCTGACGACTCGGTGCGCGTGGCGGTGCTGCGCGGCGACGGTATGGGGTTCTCCGGCGGTGGCGACCTGGCGTTGGTGAGTGACATGGCGAATGATTTCGCAGCAAGGAGCCGCGTCTGGAAGGAAGCGCGCGACCTGGTTTACAACGTGATCAACTGCGACAAACCCATTGTGAGCGCGATGCACGGCCCGGCGGTGGGCGCGGGGCTGGTTGCAGGGCTTCTGGCCGACATCTCCATCGCCGCCAAAACCGCCAAAATTGTGGACGGCCACACGCGCCTGGGTGTGGCGGCCGGCGACCATGCGGCGATTGTCTGGCCGCTTTTGTGCAGCATGGCCAAGGCCAAGTATTACCTGATGTTGTGCGAGCCCATCAGCGGAGAAGAGGCCGAACGCATTGGCCTGGTGTCGCTGGCGGTGGATGAAAAAGACCTGCTGCCCAAGGCTTACGAAGTGGCCGACCGCCTGGCCGCCGGCAGCCAGAGCGCCATCCGCTGGACGAAATATTCGCTCAACAACTGGCTGCGCCAAGCCGGGCCGACCTTTGACACCTCGCTGGCGCTGGAATTCATGGGTTTTGGCGGGCCAGACGTGCAGGAAGGCATCGCCAGTCTGAAGGGAAAAAGGCCACCCAACTTCGCCTAACGCACCAGGCAGGGCCGTTTAGGGTCAAACTTCCAACCCGGAACCAAGTACTGCATGGCGGTTGCGTCGTCGCGTGAACCCAAACCGTGCTGCTTGTAGAGTTGATACGCCTTTTCCACCTCGGCCATATCCAGTTCCACACCCAGACCTGGTTTTTTCGGCACCTGCACATGGCCACCCTCGATTTGCAGCGGCTCCCGGGTCAAGCGCTGGCCGTCCTGCCAGATCCAGTGGGTGTCAATCGCCGTCACCTTGCCCGGTGCGGCAGCGCCCACGTGGGTGAACATCGCCAATGACACATCAAAATGGTTGTTGGAATGGCTGCCCCAGGTCAGGCCCCAGTCGCGGCAGGTCTGCGCCACGCGCACGCTGCCGGCCATG
>JANNMM010000016.1:0-5581 GCA_031397915.1 Rhodoferax sp.
CGCCTTCGCAAGTTCGCCCGCGAAGGCAACGTGGAAGAGCTGGACCTGGACGACACCATCCGCAGCACCGCGGCCAATGCGGGCTGGCTGGACATCAAGATGGTGCCCGAGCGCCACAACAACGTGAAAGTGCTGCTTCTGATGGACGTGGGCGGCACCATGGACGAACACATTGGCCGCGTGGAAGAGATGTTTTCCGCCACCAAGACGGAATTCAAGCACATGGAGTTTTATTACTTCCACAACTGTGTCTACGACTTCATGTGGAAGAACAACCGCCGAAGGTTCAGCGAAAAATTCGCCACCTGGGACATCATCCGCAAATTCAACAAGGACTACAAACTGATCTTTGTTGGCGATGCCACCATGAGCCCGTATGAAATACTGCAGCCCGGCGGCAGCGTGGAATACAACAACGAAGAGGCCGGTGTGGAGTGGCTTCAGCGGCTGACCAACGCCTTC
Organism: Rhodoferax sp.; assembly: GCA_031397915.1. GTDB lineage: Bacteria > Pseudomonadota > Gammaproteobacteria > Burkholderiales > Burkholderiaceae_C > JANYCG01. The sequence goes on from JANNMM010000016.1 coordinate 463, forward strand.
CCCAAATTTGCCTGGATCAACCCGGAGCCGCAAGGTGTGTGGCAATACCGCCAAAGCATCAGCGTTGTGCAGCAGATCATGAACCAGCGCATGTACCCATTGACTATCAAGGGCCTGGAAGACGCGATGCGCTTGTTGTCGAAGTAGGCTGGCAAATTACAATAACCGTTCCGATTCTGAATCAGCGCGAGAGTAGGCGCGCCGCCGCAGACAGTGCAATTGGCACGGCAAGGAGGCGCAACGCCCTATCGCGCTGATTCAGAATCGGAACACCTCCCTGTAGTTCAATGGATAGAACGAGTGCCTCCTAAGTGCTAGATACAGGTTCGATTCCTGTCGGGGGGACCAACTGGATACGCGCGACTTAAAAAGCGTAGAACGGCCCGGGCCCGGCAGACGACGCCATTCCCTCTATGCCAAAAAACACCCGACGCCCATAGAAGAAAGGCAAGCCCCAGTCGAAGCTGCGGACATCGCCAAAAGTGCCTGCCAGATTGGGCAACACCGGATTGGCACCGTTGAACGACGCCAATGCGTTGTCGATGGTGAAGTTCACGGGAACGGTCGCGCCGTTGGCGCCGGTCATCGTTGCTGTCAGCGGCGTCAAACCTGGTGGGCAATAGAAACCACTGGCACCGGCGCAAACTGGCACAGTGGGCGAGTCGAAGTAGAGGCCGTTGGAGCCGGAATCGATGAAGCTTCGCGGCATCGTGCGGCCCTCAAACGTGGTGTTCACCAGGCCCGAAAGATTGGTCGTCAAAACCCGCGCAAGCGGCGCTTGGTTATTGGCCTGCGTGCCGATGCCAAAGACCATTTTCCCGTTCAAGCCAGGTGCCGAAACTATGCCAGCTGAAGGCAGGTCGATCACCAATCCGTTGTTGTCAGACGCAAAGCGTACAACGGGGTTTTGTGCCTGCTGGCTGCGCGGCAAGCTGGTGCCGCGCGCGGCAGCACACGACGCGTCTGTGCAAGTGAAATAGTAGCCGTTGAGGGGGTTGGCCTCGCAGGCGGCGCCACAATCCTCCTTGAAAAGACCAACGCCCAGAACACCATTGGCGCCCAAAACGGAGGCAGACGTGATGTTGCTGCCACTGGAGCAGGCCCCCGCCAGATGTGCAGAGGCGGGGTCGGCGATCACTTGAACGGGCAAATTGACCGCGCGTTTGGCACCCAGCGCAACATCGGCCAGCACAAACGGGCCCCAGGCGAAGGTGTTGTCGACAAACTGCACACAACCCAGCAAGGGAAGGCCGCCGGGCGCGCTCAATCCAGGCAAACCCGAGCTGCGGTTCAGTGCCGACGCCAAAACGCGCAGACCGGTTGAGCCGGTATCGACCAGCACGTGGTTGACGGTCTGGCAATTGGCTGGGTTGCCTGGCTGGCAAATCGTAACGTCGGTGTACAGGCGATTGGCGTTGTAGCCGGTTGCGGCTGGGCCGCTGTCGACGTAAACCGGGTGCTCATTGGCCGTCAAGGGCGCCACAAGGGTAACGGGCGCCGGGCCTGAGCCCCCGCCGCCACATGCGCTCAATACCAGGGCAAATGCCATAAGACAGCTGCCAAGGGTGATCGACTTACTGCAGGAGGTCATCAACTACCACTCCGACTGGTACCAGGGCTGGCAAATAGGCAAAACCTTCGAAGGCGCCCATGCGCCCGGTGGATCGCATCACAAGCCCGTCCAGGCTCAGCTTCAGTGTTGAGGTGCGTACACCGTTGCCGCGAGCGCGCTCGGCACTTTGCTTGAAAGCCGGAAAATGGTTTCCCAGCAAGGTGGAGAAATCAGGCAAAACCGGACCTTGCCATGTCACCGCGAACACCCGGCCTTGCGGTGACACATACTCTTTCACCCTGGTGCCACTGTCCAGCGCAGTTTCAATGATCTGATAAGGTACGTTGGGCGCAGTCGCAGGTGCCGGGTCGTTGGAAGCCCTGCTGGAAGCCATCGATTTCGTGGCGAAAAGCGATGAAACAGGCTCACCGAGCGCTGCCCATACACCTGCAGACTGCGCCGCCAGGCATAGCGCCAATAGCAGCCTCGAGTTGCGGGAAATCAAACGCAACATGCGTCAATCACTTCGCGAACCGTGGATTCTGGCGCAGCACGAACCGCAGCCTTCCCCGGTCCTTCAATCACAACAAATTTGATGTCGCCCGCTTCGGCTTTTTTATCATGGCGCATCAGTTCGAGGTAGCGGCCCGCGTTGTCTATGGGTACGGTGGATGAATTCCCACCCAGTTTGGGGCCACGCACTGGAAGGCCGGCCCTGCCAATCAACGCCACCAGCCGTTGTACCAAGGCTTCGTCTATCAATTCAAGTTTCAGGGACAGGTTGGCGGCCATCACCATGCCGCAACCCACGGCTTCGCCATGCAACCACTGCCCGTATCCGAGCCCGGCTTCAATGGCGTGGCCAAACGTATGGCCAAAATTCAGAACTGCACGCAGGCCCTGTTCCCGTTCGTCCTGGGCAACGACCCAAGCCTTGATTTCGCAACTGCGTTTGACGGCATGCGACAGGGCCCCGGCGTCGCGCGCAAGCAGCAAATCCAAATTGGCCTCAATCCAGTCGAAGAATGCCATATCGGCAATCGGACCATACTTGATGATTTCCGCAAGGCCGGCGCTGAGCTCCCGCGCCGGCAGGGACTTGAGTGTGTCCAGATCACAAACCACCTTGAGCGGCTGGTAAAACGCACCAACCATGTTTTTGCCCAAGGGATGGTTGACCGCCGTCTTGCCGCCAACCGACGAATCCACCTGCGCCAGCAAAGTCGTGGGAACCTGGACGAACGGCACGCCGCGCATGTAACAGGCGGCCGCGAAGCCGGTCATGTCGCCAACCACGCCGCCTCCCAGTGCAAAAAGTATCGTTTTGCGGTCACAGGCCTGCAAAAGCAATTCGTCAAAAATCAAATTCAGTGTTTGCCAGGTTTTGTGTTCCTCGCCGTCTGGGAGAACCACCTGGTGGACATGCGCAAACCGGCTCTGAAGGGACTTCATCAGCTGCCTGCCATAAAGGGGTTCAACCGTGGTGTTGCTGACGACCACCGCGCGGGTGGCCTTAGGCAGATCGGACCAGGTTTCGGGCTCGCCGAGAAATCCCCGGCCAATCAAAATCGGGTAACTGCGATCACCCAAATCGATGATGACTTGGCAGTTGGATGCTGGCATGGGAGATGAAGTGGGCATAGGAGGGTAGTTTATGGGAACCCGGCCAATTTGGATGCGTCAGGCCGGCGGGACAACTCCTGCCAGCTCCAACTGCATGACGATCATGTTGACCAGGGTCGCGACCGAGGGCCGGCCGGTCTCAAGGAGGAAATGCGCCGTTTCCCGGTACAGGGGATCTCGCGCAAGAAACAGGTCGCGCAGGCGGCCCAGGGGGTCAGACACCTGTAGCAAGGGTCGGTTCAAATCGTGGCGCAAGCGCCGGAACAACTCATCGGGCGTCGACTTGAGGTAGATGACTTTACCCCGTTCCCGCAGGTTGGCGCGGTTGGCCGGCCTCAGTACCGAACCACCACCGGTGGACAACACGCCGCTGTGGCTTCGCGTGAGATCGTCCAAAACCTCCTGCTCAACATCACGGAATCGATCCTCCCCTTCGCGTTCAAAGTATTCGCGAATGGAGCACCCCAGGCGCTCCTCAATCGCGTGGTCTGAGTCAACGAAAGGGAGGTGAAGCCGCCGAGCAAGTTGGCGGCCCACAGTGGACTTGCCTGAACCAGGCAGGCCTACGAGGGAGATCAAGTTTCCAAATGCCTTTTGTTAATAGCGCCGGCTTTTCAGCGACTTCCCCGGAATGAAAGCAATCACCATTAGAAAGTGCGAGTTTTATAACCCCCTCTGCTGGCTGGCAAACTCTGCGGCAGGCTCGATATTCAAACTCTGCGCACGGCCACGATGAACAATGAGTCAGGTCAATTGTGGTTTCAAACAGCCCGTGGACCTCGAGGACGAGGTAACTGCTTCGACCAGTTTCACACAAATGTTCATCTATTTCCCGTGCGAATTCAACGAAGCGCGCGATCAGTGACAACCTTGGGAGTGATGAAAACCAGCATTTCTTGCTTGTTTGCGACTCTTGCGCGAGATTTGAACAGCATCCCAACACCGGGCAAGTCGCCCAAAAACGGAACTTTGGTTTCGTTTTCAGATTCGGTCAATTCAAAAATCCCGCCTATGACTACAGTACCGCCATTGTCCACAAGCACCTGCGTTTTAATCCGTTTTGTGTTTATCGACAGGCCAGCAGCAGTCGCTTGTCCAACCGAGTTCTTGTTCACTTCGACATCCATAATAATGCCGCCCTCGGGCGTGATTTGCGGAGTCACTCGCAGGGAAAGGTTGGCCTTAACGAACTCAATCGCTGTAGCACCCGAACTGGTCGCACGCTGGAACGGAATCTCAACACCCTGTTCAATCGACGCTTCCTTTTGATCGGCTGTGACCACGCGAGGGCTTGAAACAATTTTTCCTTTGCCATCCGCCTCAAGTGCTGACAACTCAAGGTTCAGGAACCGGTTTGCGGCTGAACTAAACAAAGACAGTGCAAACGTTGCGGCCGCCGCGCCGCCCTGCCCGACGGCAGGCAAGTTGACGAAATTGCTGGTCAAATCCACTGCTCCTCCAGCACCGCTGGTGGCAACAGCATTGGCGTAGTTTGTGCCATAAGCAAGTCGTGTCTCGCCGCCAACCGGAAAACCCCCGTCTCCTCCCCGCTGTGCTCGCAAATCACTGCTGCCAAGTCTGACACCAAGCGACTTTCCGAATGTGTCCGAAGCTTCAACAATCCGCGCCTCAATCAGAACCTGGCGAACCGGGACATCAAGTTTTGCGATCATTTGCTGAATCGACTCAAGTTTGCTCCCGATGTCGGTCACAAAGAGCTGATTTGTTCTGACTTCAGCTATGACGCTACCACGATTGCTCAGAATTTTGGTACTCGTGACCCCACCGCCACCGGAGCCGATAAGGCCAGCAGCAACTTCCGCAGCCTTTGCGTAATTGAGCTGAAAGGACTGGGTCCGCAAATTCTCGAGTCCTTCAAGCGCCACATTCGACTCGCGCTCAAGTTTTTCCTTGGCGGCAATCTCGTCACGAGGCGCAATCCAG
>JANNMM010000075.1:0-24169 GCA_031397915.1 Rhodoferax sp.
CTGAGCAGCCCGTTTACCAAGGCAAAGTCTTCCGCCACAGGTTTTTTGCGCGGCGTAATCCCTGAAGACAGGCAAACGCGCAAAAAAAGGCCACCCGACGGTGGCCTTTGCGCTGCAGACGCCACGCAGCAGGTTGCCGCCTATTTGATGTATTCGGAAATCACCTTCCACTTGCCGTCCTGAATCTGCGACAGGCGCGATGCTTCGCTGCCCAGGCGTTTGGTGGCGGTAAAGGAGGAAGGCGCGCTGCCGAACATGTCGGGCGGAATGCTCATGCTGTCCATGGCCTTGATGAAGCTGTCGGTGGTCAAGCCTTTGCCGGCCTTGTTCAGGCCTTTGGCGAAGGTGTCGACGATCAGGTAGCCGTAGACCGAGAAGACGGTTGGGTCTTCATTGAATTTGGTCTTGTACTTGCTGGCCCAGAACTGCACGTTTTTGGACGCGTCGTCCAGGTAGGGGTGCTGCACCGTCATGGTGGCGTACAGGCCATTCATGGCCGCTCCACCGAGTTTGTGGATCAGGTCGGTATAACCGGCGCTGGAGGCCAGGAAAGTCGGGTTGTAGCCGAGCTTGCGCGCAGTGCCGATGGTACCGATGGTCTCGCGGATGATGGTGCCCATCACGATCAAGTCGCAACCCGAAGACTGCATTTTGGCGACTTGGGAGGAGAAGTCTGTCGCGCCGCGTTTGTAAGAGGTTTTTTCGGCCAGATCCATGCTGATGGTTTTCAGGCCGGCTTCTGCACCGCGTTGCACCTCCAGGCCGAAGTCATCGTCCTGGTAAATTGTGCAGACTTTTTTGGCGTTCTTTTCCTTCACCATTTTGGGCACCGCCAGGCGCATCTGGTCGAAGTAGGTTGCGGCAAATGAATACTTCAGTTTGTGCAGCGGCTCGTACATCTCGCGCGCGGCCGTGATCGGGAAGAAGTTGATCACGTTCTTCTCGAACTGGACCGGCATGGCCGCCAGGTTGTTGGCGGTTCCGATGTGCCCCAACATGGCAAAAATCTTGTCCTGGTTCACCAGTTTCTGGGCTGCCAACACGGCTTTCTTCGGGTCGTAGGCCGAGTCTTCAACGATCAGTTTCAGTTTTCGGCCATGGATGCCGCCTTGCTCGTTGATTTCGTCAACCGCCAGCAACATGCCCAGGCGCGACTGCTTGCCGAACCCGGCAATCGGGCCCGACAGGTCCTGGATGGAACCCAGGGTGATTTCGGTGGCGCTCACGCCTTGCAGCGGTACGGCTTTTTGCGCCCGTGCAGGAGCGGCAGCGGCCAGCGCCAGTGCGGCCAGTGCGGTCAATATCCGGTTCAATTTCATTGATTTCTCCTGATTAAAAATGTTCAAACTAGGAACCGTCAAGGTTTAGGCGGTTTGTCGTGCACCATTTTCCGCCTGGCAAAACGCCAGCGTCCATCCTGTTTTACCAGTACATCGTCGTAAACGCCGGTGTAGGCTATCCGCGCGCCATTGACATCGGTGCTCCACAGTTGGAGGTAGGAACGTGTGGTGGCCTGGTTGCCCTCTACATTGGACGCGATATTGGTGGTGAAGTGCCTACCGCCGGGCATCTTGCGGGCGTAATTCTTTTCGTGAACGTTGGCGAATTCCTTGATGGCGGCTTTGCCGACCAGGTATTTGCCGATGCCATCGAATACCGCGTCGTCGGTCCACAAATCCAGCCATACGTCCATTTGAAGACTGTCGATCGAGTGGTTGTAACGGGCGATCAATTCTTCGATGGCGAGTTTGTCGGCGAGTGTCGATTCAATCATGGCGCAAAAAGGGTGTGAGCAGAACTGGGTTGTCAACGCGCCAAGTAGGCATCCAGCGTGCGGTGGAAGTGGCGGATGCGGCTTTCCTGGTACATCGACAAGGTCACACCCGGTTTCTTGGAGGCCCTCACGCCACGTTGGATGCGCTTAAGGTTGTCAGTGTCCTGGTCCGCGACATCAGCCGCAGAGCCGATGCCGGGAACCAAGCTCCAGGAATCTTCCAGCCCAATATGGGTGACTTTCGCGGGAGCCGGGTGGCTGCCGTCGGGCGCCTTGCCGAACAGCAGCATGATCTCCATGATGGATTGTTCGGGGTTGTCGCCGTGCGGGCGGAAGCGGTACACCAGCGGCGTCGCCTGGCCGGCCCAAGGAGACAAATTCGGGAACAGCAGGTATTGAATGAGATCCAGCGATTCGCAATCGGACAGCGCCGACATATCCTGCCCCGTTGACTTCGACAGGCGTGAGCGCACATATTCTCCCATGCGCGCGCGGGCGCTCTGGCCGGGCGCCAGTTCAATCGGCTTCTTGCCATAAAACGGCATGTCACGCTGCATCGCTTTGACGATCTCCGTTTGCGGCAAATCGGGAATCGTCGGGCTGGGGATTCCCTCCATCATGATAAAGCGGCTGACGTGGCGGCCTTCTTCAAACACGTCGTATTGCGTGTTGGTGTCGCCCGTGTACGCCACCGTCTGCGGGTGCGTGGAGGCAACGTGAAAGCCTTCCATGAAGGCTTCTTGGGCAAGCTTCCAGTTGCAAGGCATTATTTTCGCGCCGTGCACGGCTTTGTAGCGGTTCTCCAGACCAAAGGCTTTGAAATGCTCGGGCAGGATTTCCAGATAACTCGACAAAGGCTCGCAAGCTGCGTCGAAATTGATGAAAACAAAACCACCCCAGGTGCCGACTTTCGCCTCGGGCAGGCAAAACTTGGTGCGGTCGATGTGCGGAAAGTCCCAGGCGCTGGGAATGCCCGCCAAGCTGCCGTCGAGCGCCCAGGTGAACCCGTGCACCGGACACTTGAAGTGTTTGACATTCCCGTCTTCACAGCGCAATTGGGTGCCACGGTGCAGGCAAGAATTAACGTAGGCGCGGATCTCAGTGACGCTGGTGCGCACGACAATCAACGAATCGTGCACGATCTCATACACCACGTGGTCGCCTACATTGGGAATCTCTTCGAGCCGACAAGCCATTTGCCAGGTTTTGCGCCAAACCTTCTCGACCTCGCGGTCATGCCAATTCTTGGAAAAATAGCGCTCGACTGAAATGTCGTCACATCCCAGCGCGAACGCGGGTGACTCCATGCGCAGCACATCAGGGGCTGGATTCCTGTCCGTTGCTAGTACCTCTTGTACGCTGGGTCGAGGACGAAACTGGATGGTTGAGGTAGGCATGGCGCGCTAGCTTTGGGATCAAACCACGGTCAATTCGGACTTGGCTTGGTGTACTCGGAGATCACGCGCCAGCGCCCGTCTTGAATTTGCGACAGGCGTGAGGCGTCTGTCGCAAGCCGCCGCGTCGCCGAAAACGCCATCTCCGCTGAGCCAAAAATGTCAGGCGGCACGTTCATTGAATCCATCGCCTTGATGAACGAGTCGGTCGTCAAATTGGGTCCCACTTTTTGCGCCGCCCGGATGAGGATGTCGATGATCTGGTAACCGTAGATCGACACTGTGCCGGGGTCTTCGTTGAATTTGGTTTTGTATTTGTTGGCCCAGAAACGGATGGGTTGCGATGATTCATCCAGATAAGGGTGTTGCACCGTCATGGTCGAATACATGCCGTCCATGGCCCTGCCGCCGAGTTTGGGGATCAGGTCGGTATAGGCCGCGTTGGCGCTCAGGAAAACCGGGCTGAATCCGGTTTTTCGGGATTCACCAATGGTGCCGATGGTCTCGCGGATGATGGTGCCCAGCACCACCAATTCGCAGTTGGAGGCTTTCATTTTTGCGACCTGGGAGGAGAAATCTGTGGCACCGCGCTTGAATGAAGTTTTCTCGACCAATTCCATGCCAATCGTTTTCAACCCGGTCTCAGCACCGCGCTGCACTTCAATACCGAAGTCGTCGTCTTGGTAGATCGTGCAAATGCGCTTGGCATTTTTCTCTTTGACGAGTTTCGGCAGTGCCGTGCGGATCTGGTCGTAATAGGTGACCGCAAAAGAGTACTTGAGCCGGTGGAACGGCTCGTACATGTCGCGCGCGGCCGTAATAGGGAGGAAGTTGATGACGTTCTTCTCGAACTGGATCGGCATGGCGGCATTGTTTTGCGCCGTGCCCACGTGCCCAGCCATGATGAAAATCTTGTCCTGGTTCACCAGTTTTTGCGCGCCGAGAACCGCCTTCTTGGGGTCGTAGCCCGAGTCTTCCAGCAGCAGCCTGATCTTGCGGCCATGCACTCCGCCTTGTTCGTTGAGTTCGTCGATGCGCAATTGCATGCCATACCGCGCCTGTTTGCCGAAGGAGGCCAGCGGGCCGGACATGTCCTGAATGGTGCCGACCAAGATTTCAGTTTTGCTGACACCCTGTTGGGCGGCAGCAAGCGAGGCAGTCAATATCAACGCAGTGGCGATGGTGAGTGATCCGGGTTTCATGTTGGGTCTTGGAGTTTGATTGTTCTGCTAACGGCGACCGGGGTTGTGGGTCGTTTGTCGCCTTCAGGGTTTTGCATAGTCTGACACCACTTTCCAGCGGCCATCCTGGATTTGGGAAACCCGGGAAGCATTGCTGCCGATGCGTTTGGTGGCGGTGAAAGCCACCTCCGGCGCGCCAAATATGTCCGGCGGTATTTTCATGCTGTCCAGTGTCTTGATGAAGGTATCGGTGGTCAAGTTGGGCCCGGCTTTCTGCGCCACTTGTACAAACGCGTCAACGATCTGGTAACCATAGACCGACAAGGTGCCAGGGTCCTCATTGAACCGGGTCTTGTATTTGTTGGCCCAAAAGCGGATCGGTTGTGAGGCTTCATCCAGATAGGGGTGCTGCACCGTCATCGTGGAATACAAGCCGTCCATGGCTTTTCCGCCGAGTTTGTGAATCAATTCGGTATAGGCGGTGTTCACGGAAAAGAAGGTCGGATTGAAACCGGTTTTGCGTGATTCGCCAATGGCGCCAATGGTTTCGCGCACGATGGTAGCCAGCACCACCAAATCGCAATTGGAGGCCTTCATCTTTGCCACTTGACTGGAAAAATCGGTGGCACCGCGTTTGTAGGACGTCTTTTCCACCAGCTCCATGTTGAGCGTCTTGAGCGCGGCTTCGGCACCCCGCAGCACCTCCAGGCCGAACTCATCATCCTGGTACAGCGTGCAGACCCGTTTGGCGTTCTTGTCTTTGACCAATTTGGGCAGTGCCGCGCGAACCTGGTCGTCGTAAGTGACCGCAAACGAATATTTGAGCCGGTGCAGCGGCTCGAACATGGTGGTGGACGGGCTGATCGGGAAGAAATTGATGACGTTCTTCTCAAACTGGACCGGCATCGCGGCGTTGTTGTGCGCGGTTCCAACGTGCCCCGCCATGATGAAAATCTTGTCCTGGGTCACCAGCTTTTGCGCTGCCAGTACTGCCCGTTTGGGGTCGTAACCGGAGTCTTCCACCAGCAGGCGCAGCTTGCGGCCATGCACGCCACCCTGCTCATTCACTTCATCTACGCGCAATTGCATGCCGGCACGCGCCTGTTTGCCAAAAGCTGCCAGCGGGCCGGACAAATCCTGGATGGTGCCGATCACAATCTCCGATTTGCTGATGCCTTGCTGGGCCATCGAAAAGCCGGCTGCGAGTATCAGCGCGCCAAGGATCGCAGTTTTGTGCAGTTTCATGATGTCGCCTCCATAAATTAAAAATCAACCTCGGTACATCGCTTCAATCTGGGGTGAATACTTCTTCTCCACCAACTTGCGTTTGAGCTTCATGGTGGGGGTCAGTTCCTCATCTTCCGCACTGAGTTGGGTTTCCAGCAGGAAAAACTTCTTGATCTGTTCGACACGGGCAAACTTCTTGTTGACGCGGTCGAGCTCGGCCTGGATCAGGTCCTGAACTTCCTTGGAGCGGGTCAGGCTCTGGTAGTTGGAGAAAGGCACGTCGCTGTCCTGCGCAAACTTCTCCACGTTCTCCTGGTCAATCATGATGATGACGGTGAGGTAAGCGCGTTTGTCGCCCACCACGACGGCGTCGGTGATGTAGGGGGAAAACTTGAGTTCATTTTCCAGTTCGCTGGGCGTGATGTTCTTGCCACCGGCCGTGATGATGATGTCTTTCATCCGGTCGGTGATCTTGAAGAAGCCGTCGGTATCGACACTGCCCACGTCGCCGGTGTGCAGCCAGCCATCTTTGTCGATGGTTTCGGCTGTTTTCTCAGGCTGGTTCAAATACCCCATGAAAACGCTAGGCCCACGAATCAGCAACTCGCCGGTTGTTTCATCCACCTTCACTTCGGTTTTCGGCGAGGCCGGGCCGATGGTGCCCGGTTTCATGAGATTGACCCGCGTGAAGGTGCCCAGGCCGCCCGATTCGGTTTGTCCCCAGCCTTCCAGCATGGGCACCCCCAGCGCGAGGTACCAGCGGATCAACTCGGGCGAGATCGGCGCCGCACCCGAGAGCAACGCCCGGGCGCGGTGAATGCCGATCATCTTGCGCACATTGTTCAGGCTGATCCATTGGGCCAGCGTGAATTTGAACTTGAGAAAACCATCAACCGGCTGCTGCGCCAATGTTTTTTCGGCGACTTGTGTTCCCACACCAATCGACCAGGCGTAGGCGGCCTGTTGAAGGGTAGAAGCTTCCTTGATGGCAATGACGACGCCGGAATAAAACTTCTCCCAAACACGTGGCACGGCAAACAGGAAATGCGGCGCAATTTCACGCACATTCTCCGGGATGGTCTCCGGGTTCTCGACAAAATTGAGCAGGCACCCGGTATAGACCGAGGTGTATTCACCGATGACGCGTTCCGCAATGTGGCACAGCGGCAGGAAACACATGCGCTCATCGTTCTCCGACTGGGGAAGTGACGCGGCGGCCTGCCGGGCAGCAAACACCAGCCCGCCGTGGCTTTGCATGGCGCCTTTGGGTTTGCCGGTGGTACCGGAGGTGTAAACCAGAATGGCCAGGTCTTCAGGCTTGCGGACCTTGGCACGTTGCTCCAGCAGTCCGGGGTTTTCGATGTTGAAGGCGCGTCCGAGTTCGCGCAGGGCCGCCAGCGACATGACATCGGGGTCATTCACCGCATGCAGGCCTTCCATATCCAGCACGATCACCTTGCGCAGCTTGGGCAACTGGCCGCGAACCTCCAGGGCTTTGTCGAGCTGCTCGTCATCTTCCACAAACAAAATGGTTGTGGACGAGTCTTCACACAGGTAATGCACCTGGCTGGCCGCGTCGGTGGGATAAATGCCATTGGTGACACCCGCGGCGCTCAATACCGCCAAATCGCACAGAACCCACTCGACCAGGGTGTTGGAGAGTATGGCTGCGCACTCGCCGGGCTGAAGGCCCAAACTCAAAAGGCCGCCGCCAATCTCGCGAACCGCCGTGGCAGCCTGGTTCCAGGACCAGCTGCGCCAGATGCCGAGTTCCTTCTGGCGCATCCAGATGTTGTCGCCACGTTTGGCCACGGCGTTCCAGAACATTTCGGGAAGCGTCTCCCCGGGCGTGAGGATTTCTTCGCTGAAATGCGCTTGGGTCAATGTCCATAGATTGTTCATAGGTGGACTACCTCCAGTTTTTCTTCTTCTTCCAGCGTCTTTCGGAGCGCTGGCCTTCTTCCTTCATGCCGAGGAAGAACTCCTTCACGTCGTCTTTTTCACGCAGGCGCGCGCAGGTGTCTTCCATCACGATGCGGCCATTCTCCAGAACATAACCGTAGTCAGAGGCGTTCAAGGCCATGTTGGCGTTTTGCTCAACCAGGAGAATGGTGGTGCCGCGTTCACGGTTGATCCGCACCACAATCTCAAAAATTTCCTTGGTGAGTTTGGGCGAAAGGCCAAGGCTGGGTTCGTCGAGCAAGATGAGCTCGGGATTGGCCATCAGGGCGCGCGAGATCGACAACATCTGCTGCTGCCCGCCCGACAACAGGCCGGCGTCTTGTGTGGCGCGCTCCTTCAGTATCGGGAAATAACCGTAAACCGCTTCAAGATCCTTCGCGACGTTGTCGCGGTCCTTTCGGGTGTAGGCGCCCATCGCCAGGTTGTCACGCACGCTGAGCAGTGCAAACACTTCGCGGCCTTCAGGCACGTGGCTGAGGCCGCGCTGGACAATATACGCAGGGTCCCGCGCCGTGATGTCCTGGCCGTTGAATTCGATCGAGCCCTTGCGCGGATCAATGATGCCCGAGATCGTCTTGAGAATGGTGGTTTTGCCGGCGCCGTTGGAGCCCAGAACGGTGGCAATTTCACCTTTGCGCACCTTCAGGCTGACGCCGCGGATGGCCTTGATGGGCCCATACGCGCTCTCGACGTTGAGCAGGCTCAACATGGTCGGGCTACCCGAAAAATCGCCGATCTGGCTCATGCGGACCTCCGCAAGGAAGAAACGTCGTCCACCGTGCCGAGATAGGCTTCAATCACACCCGGGTCGTTCTGCACTTCGCGCGGTGTACCCATGGCCAGCACTTCACCCTGGTTCATCGCCAAGACCCGATCCGACACTTTGCTCACCAGGCTCATGTCATGCTCCACCATCAGTACCGTGATGCCCAACACGTTTTTGATGTCGGCAATCCAGAACGCCATGTCATCGGTTTCTTCCACATTCAATCCGCTGGAAGGTTCGTCCAGCAGCAACATTTTGGGCTCGGTGCACAGGGCCCGCGCCAATTCGACAACCTTGCGCACGCCGTAGGGTAAACCGGCCACGTGGGAATCCCTGTGGTGCTGTAAATCAAGCAACTCAATCACCTCCTCGGCCTTCAGGCGGGCTGTAATTTCCGCCTCCCTGGCCGATGCGGTGAAAAACATGTCTTGCCACACACCCGACTTGCGGTGGGTGTGGCGGCCGATCAGGAGGTTGTGCAACACCGAGGCATTTTCAAACAACTCGATGTTCTGAAAGGTGCGCGCAATACCCATGGAGGCAATCTTGTGCGCGGGTTGTGCTGTGAGCGTTTCACCCTGAAAGGTGATTTCTCCGGCGGTTGGCGTGTAGAACCGGCTGATCAGGTTGAACACCGTGGTTTTGCCCGCGCCATTGGGGCCAATCAGCGTGAACACCTCACCCTGCTGGACATCAAAACTGACGTTGTTGACCGCCTGCAACCCGCCGAATCGCATGCCCAGGTTTTTGGCAGAAAGGAGAATTTCAGTCATGAATTGAACGCAGACGGGCCGCCCCTAGGCGTGAACGCCCCCTCGGGGGGCAGCGAAGTACACGAAGTGACAAGCGTGGGGGTCATTTCAGTCGATCCGATTTCTGGAACGATTTTTGTCGTTTGAACATGCCCTTGCGGTAGAAGGGGAACAGTTGCAGGTAAGTGCGGACCTTCAACCAGCGGCCGTACAGGCCCATCGGTTCAAACAGCACAAATGCCACCAACACCACGCCGTAGACCAGACCCTGAAGTCCGGGAGCCTGGCCAATCGCCGCCGGCAAATAGTCCTTTGACAAGGCGATAACCTGGGGCATGGTGATCAGGAAGATGGCACCCAGGAAGGCGCCGTGCACTGAGCCCAAGCCGCCGATCACGATCATCAGGAGCAGGTCAATGGACTGAAGGATGTTGAACTGCTCCGGCGAAATGAACTGGAGCTTGTGGGCATAGAGGGCACCCGCCACACCTGCCAGCGCGGCAGAAATGGCAAACGACAGCGTCTTGTAATAAGACAGCTGGATCCCCATGCTTTGCGCAGAAATCTCGGAATCACGGATCGCGACAAAGGCCCGGCCGGTCGGTGCCCGCAACAGGTTCAAAATGGCCAGGGTGGCGATGATCGTGACACCCAAGCACAGGAAGTAGAACTCGTTGCCAGTGTCGAGCGTCCAGCCAAAGAGGTCGGGTGCCTTGATGTGTTTGCCGGCATTCCCGCCGGTGACAGACTCCCAGCGCGCCAGAACCTCTTCAACGATGAAGCCAAACGACAAGGTGGCCATGCCCAGATAAATGCCTTTCACGCGCAGCGCGGGCAAGCCCACGATGAAACCCACGGCTGCCGACAGCGCTGCCGCTCCCACCAGCGCAATCGGAAACGGCACGCCGGCGTTGGTCAGCACCGCCTGTGTGTAGGCGCCAACACCCAAAAAGGCGGCGTGACCGAGCGAGAACAAACCGGTGAACCCAGCCAGCAGCATCAAGCCCAGGCCGGCAATGGCGTAAATCATCACGAAGGTGAGCTGTGCCAGCCAATACTCGGCCACCACCCACGGTGCGGCCACCAGAGCCAGGATCAGGGCGCTGTACCAGAATGTGTGACCGCCGTGTTTTGCAAGTTTGATGTCTTGCGCGTAATCCGTCTTGAAAATGAACCGCACGCCGCTACTTTCTAAAAGTTGACCAGGAATTTTCCGACGGGCCGCCCCTAGGAAAATTAGCCCCCTCGGGGGGCAGTGCAGTACACGAAGTGACAAACGTGGGGGTCATATGCTTACACTTTTTTCCTGAGGTTGCCGCCAAACAGCCCATTGGGCTTCACCATCAGCATGATCAACACCATGATGTAGGCCGCTGTGTCCTTGAATCCGTCGGGCAAATAGAAACCCGAGAGCGACTCAATGATGCCGATGATCAAGCCGCCCACAATCGCGCCAGGCAGGCTGCCAAAACCGCCCACCACGGCCGCCGGGAAGGCCTTCAGGCCAATGAAGCCCATGTTGGCGTGCACAAAGGTGATCGGCGCCAGCAGCAGACCGGCCACCGCAGCCACTGCAGCCGCCAGCCCCCAGGCAATGCCGTTCAGCGCCTTTACCGGTATACCCATGTAATAGGCAGCGAGCTGGTTTTGCGACGACGCCTGCATGGCGATGCCGAGTTTGCTGTAGCGGAACAGCGCAAACAGCAAGCCGCACAAAACCGCCGTGGCAAAGATGACCACCATTTGCTCGACGTTGAGGACCAGCCCGCCCACCTTCCAGATCTGGTCCTTGTACGGAACCGGCATGGTGTGGGTCTCGGTCCCGATGGCCGGAATCATCGTGATCAAGCCGCGCGCGATGTAACCGATGCCAATCGTCAACATGACGATCGAAAACGCGGGCTGGCCAAGAATTGGGCGAATCACGGCGCGCTCCAGCAGCACGCCAAACACGGCCATGGCCGCAATGGAGCAAATGACTGCCAGCCAAAACGGAAAACCCAGTATCGTCATGCACGCCAGGCCACCAAAGGCGCCCAGCATCATCAACTCGCCTTGCGCAAAACTCACGGTTTCGGTGGCCTTGTAAATCAACACAAAGCCCAACGCGATCAGTCCGTAAATACACCCTTGTGCGATGCCGCTGATCACCAGCTGTAAAAACTGCACTGTCACTCCTGTTTTTCGAATCACCGTTTATAGCGTGACAAGGCCAAAAACTTGATAGGGTTGTTCCCAGTGCAAGTGCCCGAAACCTTTCCCTTTGCCGAGGCAGGGTCACACGGGTGACACTGCGTGGCTGTGTCCCTACAATCCTGCTTGACACAGGTCTGGGGTCTGCTGCTCTGCGTTGTGTTCGCTGCCCTCTGTGTCCAGGAATCCTTTGAACGCCACTGCTTCCAACCCTCTGAGAAACCGTCTGCTTGCGGCGATCCCGGGCGAGGCGTTGCAGCGTTGGTTGCCGTCGCTGGAGTTGGTGGATCTGCCGCTGGGCCACGCCTTGTACGAGCCCGGTGTGGCACTGGACCACGTTTATTTCCCCATCTCTGCCATCGTGTCATTGCTGTACGTGATGGAAGACGGCTCAACCGCAGAAATTGCCGTGGTGGGCAATGAGGGGGTTGTGGGCATTTCGCTATTCATGGGAGGCGATTCCACACCCAGCCGGGCTGTGGTGCGGGGCGCCGGCCAGTGTTTTCGCATGCGGGCCGGTGTCATGAAAGACGAGTTCAACCAGGCCGGACCCGTCATGAACCTGATGCTGCGTTACATCCAGGCGCTCATCACCCAAATGTCCCAAACGGCGGTTTGCAACCGGCACCATTCACTGGACCGGCAGTTGTGCCGCTGGCTCTTGCTGACCATGGACCGGCTGCAAGGCAACGAGCTGATGATGACCCAGGAACTGATCGCCAACCTGCTCGGTGTGCGCCGAGAGGGCGTTACCGAGAGCGCGCTCAAGCTGCAAAAGGCCGGCATCATCCGGTATGCGCGCGGCCACATTTCGGTGCTCAACCGCGCCGGGCTGGAATTGCGCACCTGCGAGTGTTATGGCGTGGTCACAAAAGAATATGCCCGCCTGCTGCCAGCGCCCGGCGCCGCTACTTGACCTCTGAGCCAACCCCCCGGTAGCCGGCGTAGCGGGATGTTTTGTCAAACATTGGCTCGCCACTGACCCGAAAATTCTGGACGCTGCCGTCGGCGTTGACGCGTTTGACGGGAAAGTCCAAAAATGGCTCGCGCGCCTTGATTTTGTTTTGGAGCTGTCGGCGCTGGACTTCATCCCATCCCTCGGCGTCAGGGGGGGCGGTCTCCCCCAAAAATGCTGTCAATCCCAACCCCAGGGTCACATGCACCTGCCCTGACACGCTGGTGAGGTCGCCCGCATCGTTCTGCTCCCAATACCAATCCGACGCCAGTTCGGTCAAGCGCCGAAAACGCTCTTCACTTTGCGCCAGCTCGGCGGTGCGTTCCCGCACTTTTTGTTCAAGCGTCACATTGTGCTGGGCCAGTGTTCGGTACAACAGCCGGACTTCCAGCATATTGTAAATTCGGGTTTTGACCTCGAGAAGGTCAAACGGCTTGCTGATGAAATCTTTGGCACCCGCCAGCAGGGCGCGTTGTTTGAAGGCTGGATTGGCGGTGAGCACAATGACCGGCATGTAGTGGTCTGCGGAATTGCGCTTGAGCGCCTTCATCACTTCAAAACCATCGGTGCCCGGCATGTTCAGGTCCAGCAGAATCAGATCGTACTGGTTTTTTTCATGCAGGGCAGAAACCTCGTTCGGCTGCATGCAAGCCGTCACGTTGGTGTAACCGCTTTCCTGCAGCAGGTGTTCGAACAACTGCACGTTGGATTCCTGATCGTCAACGATCAGAATCCGTGCGGCCAGAATGTCCTTGTTCTCCAACATGGTGTTTTCTTTCGGTTTTTATCGGGTCAGCCGGGCCTCTTCGGCGCTGGCAATTCCAACAATTTTCTTCGCAATGTCTTCCGGCGACAACACAAAATCGATGCAGCCGCTGTCGATGGCGCTTTGCGGCATGTCGGGCTGGATGGCCGTGCTCAATTTTTGCGCGATGGTGACACCGCCCACTTCCTTGATGCCGCACAAAGCTGCGGCGCCATCGCCGTCGTACCCCGAAACAATCACCGCGATCAGTTTGCCCTCCCAACAGCTGGTCAGCGAGCGCAGGAAAATCGTGATCACGTCCGGCCATCCGCGGGGTTTTGAGAGTGGTTTGAGGCGGAACTGGCCGCTGAAATCCACATGCAAGTCCCGGTTGGCCGGAATGATGAAGACGTGGTTGGGTTCGATCTGCAGGTTTTCCTCGATCAGCTCAACCGGCATCGTGGTAAACCGAGGCAGCACTTCATGCAGTTGCGTGGGCATGATGGTGATGTGGTTCACGATGACCACAGCCACGCCCATGTCGTTGGGCAAATTCTCAAGCAACCGGATATAGGCGTCCAGCCCACCGGCTGAGCCACCCACACACACAATCGGGAAATTTTTCATAAGGCTGCCCTTTCACTGGTTGCCGGTTCTGCCGGCTTTTGCCCGGGCTTCAAGGCCCGTTTGAGCGTTTCTGTCAAGGCCTTCATCTGGATGGGTTTGGTCAAATAGTCGAAGAACCCGGCAGCAATGCCGTCCAGGATGTTTTGAGGCGCAGCGTTGGCACTCAGTGCCACGATTGGAATGTGTGCGGTGTGCGGGTCGTTCCGCAGAATCCGCAGGGCGTCCATGCCGCTCAAACCCGGCAGGTGGATATCCATCAGGATCACATCCGGCTGGGCTGTGCGCGCCATGGCCACACCGCTCAGGCCGTCTTGCGCCACGAGCAGGTCCAAGCCGTGCTGCGTGGCAATGATGTTTTCGACCAGCATCACGTTGGCCGGGTGGTCTTCCACAAACAATACGGTTTTGCGGTTCGCCGCGAGGATGTCGTCGCTGGCATTGGCATAGTCAAAGGTATCGGCATGGGCATCGGCATCGGCATCGGCATCGGCATCGGCATCGGCATCAGACAACAATCTGCGGGATTTGTTCAAATCGATCCAGAAAATACTGCCAACCCCGACGGTGCTGGACACCCCAATGGCGCCGCCCATGGATTCAACCAGGTGTTTGGTCATCACCAGGCCAATGCCCGTACCAGACTCGGATTGGCTTTCTTTACCCAGGCGGTTGAAGGGCTGAAACAGCTGCGCCAACATCTCGGGCGTCAAGCCCCAGCCCGTGTCTTCCACGCAAATGCGCAGGCGCCCGGGGTCGTCACCGTTGAAGTTGATGATGACGGTTCCTCCCACCCGGTTGTATTTGATGGCGTTGGACAAAAGGTTGATGACCGCCTGCTTGAGCCGAATGCGATCCGCCGCCACTTCATAGGGATTGGGAGATTTTTCAAAGCGAACGGTGATCCCGCGTTGTTTCGCCTGCACTTCAATCATCGCCTCACACTCCTGCAGCACACTGGCTAGAGCAACGGTCTCCATCGTCAGCGTCACTTTGCCGGATTCGATGACGGCCAGGTCGAGCACCCCGTTGATCAGCTCCAGCAGGTACCAGCCGGCTTTCTGGATCTGATCCAGCCCGCGCTTCTGTGCGGCCGTGGGCGCGGGTGAGCCAGCGTCCATCAGTTGGGCAAAACCCAGAATGGCCGTGAGCGGCGTACGCAATTCGTGGCTCATGTTGGAGAGAAAGGCAGACTTCGCCCGGTTGGCTTTTTCGGCTGCCTGGGTGGCTCGTCGAAGCTCGGCATTTTTCTCCTGCAGGGTTTGGTCCATGAACAAACGGTCTGCTTCAGCGCGTTTGAATTCGGTCACGTTGGTGAACACAACGGCGACGCGACGTGCGCCGGGTGGACCCACCCGAAACGCGAAAATATTGAACCAGCGCTTCAATTCCTTCACTTCGGCCACAAAACGCATCGGCTCACCCGTCAACGCCACTTTGCCATAGTTGGTGAGCCAAAGGGTGTCAAGGTTTGGGAACAATTCAAGCACACGCTTACCCATCACATCGTGCAGACCGGACTGCGCCTCAAAACTTGGATTGGCCTCCAGGTACCTGAAATCGACTGGCTTGCTCGCGCCTTCAAACAGGACTTCAATGACGCTGTACCCTTCATCCATCGAATTGAACAGGGTGCGAAAACGGTCCTCTGACTCGTAGAGCGACTCTTCTGCCTGTTTGCGCTCGGCAATGTCGTGGATAACGATGCGCAAACGCAATGCATCACCGGTGTCGGCCTCCAGTGCTGCCGTAAGCTGCACCCAGACCAAAGCGCCCAGGGCCGTGACCATCTGCACGTCGCACTGCTTGGGTTGCCCGGTTTCCAGCAATTGCTGGCGCAACAGGTAATAGTCGTCCTGGCTGGTTTTGGCGATGAAGCGGCTGATGGGGCTATTAACCAAGCCGGAACGGGGCTGACCCAGCATGCTGGAGGCCTTGAGGTTGGTCTGCAATATCAGCCCGGCCTCACTCACCGCGAAATAACCGACCGGCGCCAGGTCGTAAAGGTCAAAATAACGGGCGCGCTCGGCGTCCAGCTCCAGTTGGGTGCGGCGCAACTCTTCGTTCTGCATCTCCAGTTCGATCTGGTGCACCTTGAGTTCATGCAGGGTTTTCTGCAGGGCATCCAGCGAGTGCGCATCGCCCGGATGGATAGGTTGTTGCGCGTCGTTCTGGGCGATTTGCTCAGCCCGCCGGCGCAAGCCCTTCGGCGAGGTGTCAGGCTCCGTCATGGCCGGGGACCAATCGTTCGGTGGTGGCGATGGCATAGGTTCGGCCAAACTCGTTGACCAGTGCGGTAGACGTCAAGGTGACCGCCAAGCGCTTGCCGTTTTGGGTCAGGCGCACCGTTTTGTAGGGTTCCAGGGTGACCGCATCGGCCAATTGTCGTACCCGCATAATCGATTCTTCCCGCATGTCGGGTGGAATACGCTCGCGCACATTCATGGTCAGAGCCTCGGCCTCGCTCCAGCCATACATCCGCACAGCGCCCGGGTTCCAGGCAATGATGCGACCGTCCAGGTCTTGCACCGTGATGGCGTCATGGGCATCGCGCACCACCACGGCCAGGCGCAACAGGTCATTGGCCTGACGCAACGCCTCACGGGCATGCACCATTTCAGTGACCTCAACAAACGTGATCACCGCGCCTTCAATCACGTTGTCCAGTGTGCGGTAAGGCAGGATACGCAGGGTGAAAAATTTGCCATCCGCAATTTGCACATCGACCTCTTTGGGAGTCAGTGTTTTCAGCACCCAATGCACGTCATTGATCAGCTCGCCATAACCCACCATGTTGGAAACAATATGCCCGACCGGGCGGCCGACGTCGCTCAAAATGAGGTTGATGATTTGTGTCACCGCCGGCGTGAATCGCAGGATGCGCAACTGGTGGTCGACAAAAATGGTGCCAATGCCGGTGCCCGCCAGCAGGTTGTTCATGTCGTTGTTGACGCGAGACAAATCTACCACTTTGGCCTGCATTTCGGCGTTGACGGTGGCCAGCTCCTCGTTGATCGACTGCAACTCTTCTTTCGATGTCTCCATCTCTTCGTTGGTGGACTGCAGCTCTTCGTTGACAGACTGCATTTCTTCATTGGACGACTTCAGCTCTTCGTTGGAGGTTTCAAGCTCTTCGTTGGCCGCGTGCAGGTATTCTTCTTTGGCGCGCAACTGGTCCCTGAGTTCGGAAATTTGCGCGTGGGCGCGCGCTTTGGGCTCTGCAACCGGCGCCGTGCCCTCGCCGTTTTGGGGTGTGGTGCCAGGCAGCAGCGCAAGAGGCGCAACCAGTTCCTGGACGGCCACAGGCTCAGGCGTGTGGGCTTCTTCGAGCATCACCAGATACAGGGGTGAATCCAGTACCGAAGGGGTGCTGGTGATCGCCGGGCAGACGCTCAGGTTGACGCGGGTGAAATGCCCATTGGTTTTGACCCGAACGCCAGCGGTGCGCACGGAATCCCGCGACAGTGCTGCCTTGTGCAAGGCCAGCGTGAGCTCGCGTTTGAGGCCGTCTCGCGCCATGCGCAAGATGTTGTTGATGCCAGCGTCACCTTGGGCCGGTTCCAGGTAGGTGCCAGTGCGCCCATGCAGGTAAAGGATGTCGCCCTGCCCATTCACGAGGGCACCCACCGGTGCGATTTGCTGCAACAGCGTTTGCTCGGTGAGTTCTCGCAGCGTCGGTTTCCCGGTGGCCAATGGCTTGCCGCCGGCGGGCCAAGGAATGGCATCTTTCAGGCTGGGTTTGGTGTTGGCCAAAAACCGGCCCAGGGCGGCCCGTTTGGCACCCTGAAAATCCTCCTTGCGCTGGTACAGCTTGGCTTTGCGGTCTGTTGGCGCAAACAAATTGGCATATTCACCCACGGATTCCGACGTGCCCAGAAACAACATGCCGCCGGGCACCAGCGCATAGTGAAACAGTGAGATCAACTTCATCTGCAACTCGGAGCCCATGTAAATGAGCAAATTGCGGCAGCTGACCAGGTCTACCCTGGAAAATGGCGCGTCCTTGGCGACGTTGTGTTCTGAAAATATCAACATGTCACGGATGGTTTTGTGCACGCGGTAGTGGCCACCGTCGGGCTCGGCGATGAAAAACCTTGCCAAGCGCTCGGGCGTGATGTCGCTCACGATGCCCGCCGGGTACAGCCCGGCGCGGGCTGCTGCAATCGCCCGGCTGTCAATGTCGGTGGCAAAAATCTGCACCTTGAAGCCAGACTTGAGCTTCTCCAGCCGCTCTTGCAACAAGATGGCGATGGAATAAGCCTCTTCTCCGGTGGAACAGCCGGGAACCCAGGCGCGGATCACGCTTCCCGCAGTTTTGCCCTCAAACAGCTTGGGAATGGCCTGTTCTTCCAGAATTTTGAAGGCCTCGGGGTCGCGGAAGAAATTGGTCACCCCAATCAGCAAATCGCGAAACAGGTCGTCCACTTCGGCCGGTGTCTGCTGCAGGAACTTGACATAACTGGCAGTGGCGTCAAGCTGGTGCACGGCCATGCGCCGCTCGATGCGGCGGTTGATGGTGCTGGGTTTGTACTGTGAAAAATCGTGACCGGTCTGGGCCCGCACCAGGACCAATATTTTCTTGAGCGCGCTGTCGGGTTTTGGCTGTTCTGCTGGCTCAACGCGCAGGCCTTTGCCGAAAATGCGGGCGGCATAGGCGATCAGTTGGGGGGCCATTTCGGCTGGGGGCAACTCGAAATCGACCAGGCCCGTGGCCAATGCGCTGCGCGGCATGCCATCAAATTCAGTGGACGCCGGGTTTTGAGCCATCACCATGCCGCCCCCGCCTTTGATGGCGCGCACGCCCTGCGTGCCGTCACTGCCGGTGCCCGAGAGCACGATGCCAATGGCGCGTTCATGCTGGTCTTGCGCGAGCGAGCGGAACAGGAAATCAACCGGCAGGCGGTGTCCGCGCGGGGCGGCGGGCTCCAGCAGGTGCAGCGCGCCATTCAAAAACGCCATGTCGCGGTTGGGTGGAATGATGTAAATGCAATTGGCCTTCACCACCATGCCGTCTTGCACCTCCTGCACCTGCATGCGGGTGCCGCGCTGCACCAGGTCGCGCAGGATGCTGGCGTGGTCGGGCGCCAGATGTTGCACCAGCACGAAAGCCATGCCGGGGTCTGATCCGGCGGGCAAGCCCGAAAAAAAAGCCTCGAACGCCGCCAGACCGCCAGCCGATGCGCCAATGCCCACAATGGGAAAGGCCGGCGCAGGCGTTTCAGGCTGAACAGCGGTGGGGGCGGGGTCTGGGTCGGGCAGGTGCTTGGCGTTCATGTTTGCATCGAGGGCTCAAAAAAATGCGCAGCGTTGCCGCTGGTCGTTTTAGCATCGTACATGGCAAGGTCCGCTTTTTTGAGAAGTTTTTCAACCGGTTCCTCGGTGCCTTTGAAAACCACCACGCCAATACTGGCGGAGGCGGCGTAGCTGTGCTTGTCCAGAAGGTAGGTGCGGGCCAGGGAATCCAGAATCTTGTTGCTGACCACCACCGCTTGGGAATCGGCTTGTTGATCGTGGACGCCCAGCCTCTCCAAAAGCACGACGAACTCGTCACCGCCCAGGCGTGCCACGGTGTCGCCCTCGCGCACGCAGGCCGAGAGGCGGGAGGCCACCTTTTGCAGCAGCAAGTCGCCGGCCACGTGCCCCAGCGTGTCGTTGAGCTGTTTGAAGTGGTCCAGGTCGAGAAACATCAGGGCGCAATGGTCGCCGGTGCGCGCAGAAGCGGCCATGGCGTGGGTCAGCCGGTCCATCAACAGGCGCCGGTTGGGCAGCCCGGTCAGGGCATCCGTCAAGGCAAAATATTCAAGCTCGCGGTTGACGGCCTCAAGCCGTTTGCACAGCAGGCGCAATTCCAGCATGTTGTGGATGCGGGTTTTGACCTCAAGCAATTCATAGGGTTTGGCGATGAAATCCTTGGCACCCGAGGCCAGGGCCCGCAACTTGAAGCCGGGTTCGGCCGTTATCGCCAGCACTGGCGCATAACTCTCAACTTCAACGGCGTTCAAGCCGCGCATCACCTCAAAACCATCCATGCCCGGCATTTGCAGGTCCAGGAGAATCAGGTCATAGCGGTTTTTTCGATGCAGCCCACACACTTCCAGCGGGTTCGTGGTGGTGCTGACGTGCGTGTAACCGGTTTGTGCCAGCAGTTGTTCCAGCAATTCCACGTTGACCGCTTGGTCGTCAACGATCAGAATGTTGGCCGCCAGGATATCGGCAGGGGTGATGTTCATGCGGGCTCCCTGGCAACCGGCTGCGCGGTTGGCGTCTTGGCGAATCTGAACGCTTTGTCCAACGTGTCCCAGAATTCGTTGATCTTGATGGGTTTGGTCAGGTAAGCGAAGAAGCCTGCCTCCAGGCCCCGGTCAATATCGCTTTGCATGGCGTTGGCGCTCAGCGCAACGACCGGGATATGCGCGGTGGCCGGGTCGTCCGCGAGCAGCCTCAGGGCCTGGGTGCCGCTGATTCCTGGCAGATTGAGGTCCATCAGGATCACTTCAGGCAACTCGGCGCGGGCGATTTCGATGCCGCTGACAGCGTTGCGCGCGCTGAGCAAACGGAGGTCCGGCCGGCGGGTTACCAATTCCTCAACCAGCATCATATTGGCCGGGTTGTCTTCAACGTACAACAAGGTGGCGAAAGACTGGCCGCGCTGGAGCTTTTCCTGCGTGGTGGTTTTGACCGCCGGCGCAGCGCTTGGCACCACGGGCGCATCGGTCAGATTCAATTCAATCCACACGGTGGTGCCGGTGCCAACCGTGCTGAATACACCGATGGCACCCCCCATCAACTCGACCAGACGCCTGCAGACCACCAGGCCAATGCCGGTACCTTCCTGTCCGCCGTCCTCTTGTCCGAGCCGGTTGAACGGTTGAAATAGCTGGCCCAATTGTTCGCTTGATAAGCCCTCGCCGGTATCCCGTACTTCTAGGCGCAGGAAGCCGGATGCTTTTGGCAAACATTTCACAATGACCGATCCGTTGGCGCGGTTGTATTTGATCGCGTTGGAAAGTAGGTTGATGATCACCTGCTTCACCCGGGTTCGGTCGGCGAGCACAAAATAGGCATGTTCAAACGTCGGGAAAGCCACCTGGATGCCGCGTTTTAACGCCTGTGGCTCGATGATGGCCTGGCACTCCAGCATGACCTCGGCCAGTCCGGTCGGTTCCGGTGACAGGGACAGTTTGCCGGACTCGATCAGGGCCAAGTCCAGTATTTCATTGATCAGGGTCAGCAGGTACCAGCCAGCTAGAAGAATCTGCTCAATGCCGCGCTTCTGTCTTGCGTCGGGTTCGGGAAAACCGGATTCCATGACTTGGGCAAAACCCAGAATTGCGTTCAGAGGCGTGCGCAACTCGTGGCTCATGCTGGAGAGGAAGTCAGACTTGGCCAGGTTGGCCTTTTCCGCGGCAAATTTGGCAGTCTCAAGATCAATATTGTTTTGCTGGAGCACCTGGTCCAGGCGTTTGCGTTCGGTGATGTCGCGTGCGGCGGCAAACACGCCTTGCAGCTTGCGGTCGCGGTCGTAAAAAGTGGTGGCGTTGTACGACACCACCGTTTCCATTCCGTCCCTCGCGCGGGCCGTGAGTTCGTAGTCGGTCACCTTGTTTTCGTTCAGCACCCGTTTGATGCCAGCCTCAGCGCGCGGGGGGTCCGTAAAGTAGTTTTTGAATGGTGCGCCAATCAACTCGTCGCGGGTACAGCCGGTGAGGGCTTCCATCTGTTTGTTGACATCGGTGATGATGCCAGCAGGATCGGTGGTCATCAGCGCATCAATGTTGGATTCGATCAGGGAGCGGGTGTAGAACTGCTGGTCCCGCAGACGCTGGTCGAGCTTTTGCTGCTCCGCTTCAACCTGCTTGCGTGCCGTGTTGTCAGTGCCGATCAACAGGTAACCGATGATGCCACCCTGCGCATCGCGCAGCGCCGTCACCGACACCACCGCCGGGAAGCGGCTGCCGTCCTTTCGGAAGTAGGTCAGCTCGTAGATGTCCTCGATGCCGCGCGAGGCCTTGAACACCAGGGCCTCAAAGCCCGGCGTGATCGGGGTGCCCAGTTCCACGCTCAGCGCCTTGGCACGGGCGATCACTTCCTGCGGATCGGAGATGTCGGCTGGCGTGATCTTGTTCACGACGTCAGCGGCGGTGTAGCCCAGCATGCGTTCGGCGCCGACGTTGAAGATCTGGATGACGCCCTTCGCGTCGGTGGCGATACTGGAGAAGTTGGCGCTGTTGAAGATGGCGCTCTGTAGCGCCCCGGCCTTGAGCAGCGCCTCTTCGGCCTGCTTGCGGGCGGTGTTGTCGGTGCCGATCAACAGGTAGCCGATGATGCCACCCTGCGCATCGCGCAGCGCCGTCACCGACACCACCGCCGGGAAGCGGCTGCCGTCCTTGCGAATGTAGGTCAGCTCGTACATGTCTTCGATGCCGCGCGAGGCCTTGAACACCAGGGCCTCGAAGCCCGGCGCGATCGGGGTGCCCAGTTCCACGCTCAGCGCCTTGGCGCGGGCGATCACTTCCTGCGGATCGGAGATGTCGGCTGGGGTGATCTTGTTCACGACGTCAGCGGCGTCGTAACCCAACATGCGTTCAGCGCCGACGTTGAAGATCTGGATCACGCCCTTGGCGTCGGTGGCGATGCTGGAGAAGTTTGCGCTGTTGAAAATGGCGTCCTGCAAGGCCCCGGTTTTGAGCAGGGCCTCCTGGTGTCGCGCCTCTGTCAATTGATCCAGCAAAACCGGATTGGTAACTGGAGCGGAATTTTCAGCGATTTTTGGCATGGCAGATCTCGTCGTATTCGAGAACATTGGTTGAGGAGACAACTGCGCCGCCTGCAAAACTCTCTGGTCATGTTGGCGCCTTTATCGGCTGGCGTCTGTACGTTGGCGCACATAACCTCCCAATGCACTGGGCTGGCGCCACTGGCCGACGGCTGCGCAAACAGCAATTGCCCAAGCGGATCAATACGCCATCAGGTGCGTGCCGTCCGGGTTGGGCAAGGGCCGGGGCTGGCCGTCTTCGTCAATCGCCACATAGGTGAGTGAGGCTTCGGTGACCTTCACATAAATGCGCTGTGCCCGGATGCGCTCGGCGTAAACCTCGACCTTGACCGTGATGGAGGTGCGCCCCACCCGCACCACACTGCTGAAAAACGACAACAAATCACCCACCCGCACCGGCTGTTTGAAGATGAACTCGTTGACGGCCACCGTCGCCATGCGCCCCTGGGTGTAACGCGCGGGCACCACAGAGCCCGCCAGGTCAACCTGCGCCATGACCCAGCCGCCAAAAATATCGCCATTGGCGTTGCAGTCGCCGGGCAGGGGAATCACCTTGAGCACCAGCTCCTTGTCGATGGGCAATTGCACATGGGCCGACGCCGCCCGCGCCCCCAGGCTCGCTACCGCATGGGCGCCAGAACGGCTGTCTGCACTTGAATCGGTCGACATAGGCACAATCCTCCCTTTACTGGCAATCTTTGCTGGCACGTTCACCGCAGCTTGCGGCCCAATAGATTCTCCACGATGCGCCCACACGGTCAAATTGCTGTTCCTGCCCCCGTTGAGGTGTCTCAAAAACCGGGGGGCGGCCAACCTGCCCAGCGCTCGGACTGGTCCACGCTGTCACGCCTTTTCCCCTACCTGTGGGTCTACAAATGGCGCGTGGTGGCGGCGCTGGCTTTCATGGTGGGCGCCAAGATGGCCAACGTGGGTGTGCCGCTGCTCCTGAAAGAGCTGGTCGACTCGATGAGCCCGAATGGCGGCTTGATTGGCGGCAGCATCGATGTGAAAACCCTGGTGGTGGTGCCAGTGGCGCTGCTGATCGGTTACGGCGCCTTGCGGCTCTCCACCTCGCTCTTCACCGAGCTGCGCGAGCTGGTGTTTGCCAAGGCGACGGAAGGCGCCGCGCGTTCCATCAGTTTGCAGGTGTTCCGCCACCTGCATGCCATGAGCCTGCGTTTCCACCTGGAGCGCCAGACTGGCGGCATGACGCGTGACATCGAACGCGGCACACGCGGCGTGCACTCGCTCATCAGTTATTCGCTGTACAGCATCATCCCGACGCTGATCGAGGTGGCGCTGGTGCTCACGCTGCTGGCGGTGAAGTTTGACGTGTGGTTTGCCATCATCACCGTCATCGCGCTGGTGTTTTACATCACCTTCACGGTGACGGTGACCGAGTGGCGCACGCAGTTCAGGAAGAAGATGAACGAGCTGGATTCAACAGCGCACACCCGCGCGGTCGATTCATTGCTGAACTACGAAACCGTCAAATACTTCAACAACGAAGAGTTCGAAGCCAAACGGTACGACCAGAGCCTGGAGAAATACCGCCGCGCGGCGGTGAAGAGCCAGACCACCCTGAGCATGCTCAACACCGGGCAGCAGCTCATCATCGCCATCGCGCTGGTGGCGATGCTCTGGCGCGCGACGCAAGGCGTGGTCGAAGGCCGTATGACGCTGGGCGACCTGGTGATGGTCAACGCCTTCATGATCCAGCTCTACATTCCGTTGAACTTTTTGGGTGTGATCTACCGCGAGATCAAACAGAGCCTGACCGATCTGGAAAAAATGTTCACACTGATGGAGCGGGAACGTGA
>JANNMM010000067.1:0-4996 GCA_031397915.1 Rhodoferax sp.
TTCCCTTTCGCGCCTGGCGCGGCTGGGCCGGGCGAAGATCGTGCCGGTGGTCACGCGCATGACGCGCGATGGGTATGACGTCGAGGTGATGCCCGCTTGGGACGACGTGCCCAGCGGCGTCCTGGAAGCCGACCCCCGGAAGATGAACCAGCGGCTGGAGACCTGGTTCTACTCCCTGCCGGTCCAGTATTACTGGGTGCACAAACGCTTCAAAGACCGCCCGCCGGGTGAACCGCCGATTTACTGATCGACCCTGCGTGCGCCGTGTGCAGGCTTGATCACGGCGAATTGAATAGTAGGCAGGGATAACGGAGAAAATTTATTTTTAATAAAAGATATGTTAAAAATAAATGAGAATAAAGTCACGGATTAATTAAATTAATTGCTATATAAAATATATTTATTTCACCATAAATTAAATCAAATCCAACTGTGAATTAATGAAGACACGGAATCTACACCCATCCGCTTCGTCGCTGAAAAAAGTCGCACCTCGCCGCCGCCCGCCTGCAGTTTCATGACCGACAAGGCTTTGGTCTGCTCACTGCGGTTCAACTTGTCGGCTTTGGTCAGAATCACCAAGAACTTCAGGCCCTCAGCCACGCGCGGGCGAATCACGTCCAGCAGAATCTCGTCCAGCTCGGTGAGCCCGTGGCGCGGGTCACACATCAACACGATGCCTTTAAGGTTCTCGCGCGTCACCAAATAATTGGCCATCACCTGCTGCCAGCGGATCTTGTCAGCCTTGGGCACCGCCGCGTAGCCGTAACCGGGCAAATCGGCCAGCACCGCGTCGGTCAAACCCTGTTTGCCCAGGGAGAAAAGGTTGATGTGTTGCGTGCGGCCGGGCTTTTTGGACGCGAAAGCAAGCTGTTTTTGCTGCGTCAACACGTTGATGCAGGTTGATTTGCCGGCGTTGGAGCGGCCCACAAAAGCGATTTCGGGCACCGCCAGCGCCGGCAAGAAATGCAGTTCGGGCGCCGTGGTGAGAAAACGCGCGGTGTGCAGCCAGCTCGTCGCTGCCCGGGCGGCGGCGGTGGCCGCGGTGTCCACGGTAGCAACCGGCTTGGCGGGTGGTTTTTTCGGGGCAGGGGGTGTTTTTACGGAATCGGTCATGGTGGGCTCGGCTTGGGGCAAGCAGCCCAAAGGGATCAGCCGCTGCGCCATTGTAGAATCACGGGGTTTTGCGCCCCCGATCGGCGCGCCCGATTGCGACTCGACCTGACCCGAAATTCCCCATGAAGCTGTTTGCCCACTTTCTACTTTCTTCCGCGCTGGCCGTGAGTGCTTTCT
The DNA here is from genome assembly GCA_031397915.1 of Rhodoferax sp. Classification (GTDB taxonomy): domain Bacteria; phylum Pseudomonadota; class Gammaproteobacteria; order Burkholderiales; family Burkholderiaceae_C; genus JANYCG01. The sequence continues at coordinate 1,294 of JANNMM010000067.1, forward strand.
CGTCTTATGCCGCTGGCGAAGCCAAACCGGCTGCCGCTGTCGCCGCCGCTGCACCCGCCGCCAAAGCCGAGGCTCCGAAAGTTGCCAAGCCCGATCTGGCCAAAGCCGAAGCCAGTTACACCGCCGTTTGCCTGGCCTGCCACGGTGTGGACGGCAACTCCGCAATCCCGATCAACCCGAAACTGGCCGGCCAGCACCCCGAGTACCTCGCCAAGCAGTTGCACGAATTCAAGGACGGCAAGCGCAACAATGCCGTCATGAAGGGCTTCGCCGCCGCCTTGAGCGACGACGACATCCGCAACCTGGCGGCCTGGGCCAATTCGAAAAAGCCCAAGGCCGGTTTCGCCAAAGACAAGGCCCTGGTCGCGCTGGGCGAGAAAATTTACCGTGGCGGCATCGCCGACCGGCAGGTACCCGCCTGTGCCGGTTGCCACAGCCCCAATGGCGCTGGCCTGCCGTCGCAGTTTCCGCGCCTCTCCGGCCAACACGCCGATTACGTGGCGGGCCAATTGACGGCTTTTCGCGACGGCGTGCGCAAAAACAGCCTGCCGATGACGCAAGTCGCCGCCAAAATGAATGACCGTGAGATCAAGGCCGTTGCTGATTACATCGCCGGCCTGCGGTAACAGCGCCTTGATGCGGGAACCAAGCCGCGTCAAAGCAACCCAAACAAGGCGGGCCTGCAGGTTCGCCTTTTTTGTTCCTGTCGCCTTTTTTTGCCATTTCCTGACTGCCACACTCAACCGCCTCCCCATCTGCTCAAGTGACTGAAAACACGTTGTCCGAACCGTCGACTCAAGGCATTGAAATCAAAACCGCCTCGCGCCCCGTGCGTGCAGCGGTGGAATTGCTGTCGTCAATGCGTTTTTCGATCTCGCTGTTGACCATCATCTGTATTGCTTCAGTGATCGGCACGGTGCTCAAACAAAACGAACCGTCCACCAATTACGTCAACCAGTTCGGGCCGTTTTGGGCCGAGGTGTTTGGCGACGCGAGCCTGTATTCGGTCTACAGCGCCTGGTGGTTTTTGCTGATCCTGGCGTTTCTGGTCACCAGCACCTCGTTATGCATCGCCCGCAACACGCCCAAAATCCTGGTTGACCTGAAAACCTACAAGGAAAACATCCGCGAGCAGAGTTTGAAGGCGTTTGGGCACAAGGCCTCGGCCGAGCTGGCAGAAACCGCCGAAGCGGCCGCCCGGCGCATTGGCGCTTTGCTGGCCAGCGGTGGCTGGAAGGTCAAGCTGCAGTCGCGCGAGATGGTCCAGGCTGCTGGAGGTGGTGGTGGGGGTGCTGTTGGTGCTGCGCCATCGGTAGGCTGGATGGTGGCGGCCAAGGCGGGCGCCGCCAACAAGCTGGGCTACATCGCCGCGCACAGCGCCATTGTGCTTGTGTGTATTGGCGGCTTGCTAGATGGTGACCTGATCGTGCGCGCGCAGATGCTGTTCAACGGCAAGACCGCTTACACCGGCGGCGGCATGATCGCCGACGTGAAGCCCGAGCACCGGCTCTCCGAAAACAACCCGACTTTCCGTGCCAATTTGCTGGTGTCTGAAGGCACACGCTCCAGCACGGCGGTGTTGAGCCAGGCCGACGGCATCCTGATCCAGGACCTGCCGTTTTCTGTGGAGCTGAAGAAATTCATCGTCGAGTATTACTCCACCGGCATGCCCAAGCTGTTCGCCAGCGACATCGTCATCCACGACAACAAAACCGGCGAGCAGATTCCGGCGCGGGTCGAGGTGAACCACCCGGCCAACTACAAGGGCGTCGAGATCTACCAGTCGAGTTTTGACGACGGCGGCTCCAGCGTGAAACTCAAGGCCGTGCCGATGAAATCCAGCAGCAAGGCGTTTGAGGTGCAGGGCGTGATCGGTGGCAAGTCGGAGCTGGTCAAGGGGCAAACCAGTGCCGAAGGTGGCGACAGTGAAAAACTCACCCTTGAATACACCGCCCTTCGCGTTATCAACGTTGAAAACATGGGGCAAAACCCGGGCGCGGGCCAGGGCGGCGTGGACGTGCGCAAGGTCGACCTGCGTGGCTCGCTTGCGGACAGCATTGACGCCCGCCTGGGCGCCGCCAACAAGCCCGACGCCAAAAAGAACATGCGCAATGTCGGCCCAAGCATTACTTACAAGCTGCGCGATGCGGCCGGACAGGCGCGTGAATTCCACAATTACATGTTGCCGGTTGACACCGGCGACGGCGCGCCGGTGTTCCTATTGGGCGTGCGCGAGTCGCCCTCCGAACCCTTTCGCTACCTGCGGGTGCCCGCCGACGAGCAGGGCAGCATGGACGATTTTTTGCGCCTTCGCGCTGCGCTTTCAGACCCGGTCACACGGGAGGCGGCTGTCAAGGCCTACGCGGTAGCGGCGGTTGACCCGAAGCGCCCGGAGCTCAGCCAGCAGCTGGCGGCCTCAGCCGGTCGCGCGCTGGCGCTGTTTTCTGGCGCTGAAACCGTGAAAAGCAAGGACGGCGTCAAAAATGCGGAAGGCGGCATCCAGGCGATTGCCGACTTCATCGAGACCGCCGTCCCCGAACCTGAACGCGCCAAGGCCGGTGAAGTGCTGGTGCGCATCCTGAACGGTGTGTTGTATGAGATGGCCCAGGCTTCGCGCCAGCAGGCCGGGCTGAAATCGTTTGAGCCGAACGAAAAGACCCAGGGCTTCATGACCCAAGCGGTGATTGCGCTGTCTGACGTGCAGGTTTACCCGGCGCCGATGGCGATGCAGTTGACCGACTTCACCCACGTGCAGGCCAGCGTGTTCCAGGTGGCACGTGCACCCGGAAAAAACATTGTTTATCTCGGCTGCGCGTTGCTGATTTTGGGCATATTCGCCATGTTGTACGTGCGCGAACGCCGTGTGTGGGTGTGGCTGGCGCCGGGCGGGCAGGGCATGGCCGGTAATGCCAGTTCTGCCACCATGGCTTTGTCGTCCAACCGCAAAACGATGGATACTGACCGCGAATTTGAGTCGCTCAAAGCCAAATTGCTTGGCGTTGTGGGCAAGAAGGAATGAAAACATGAACACTGCCACCGTGCATTCGACCGTTGCGCCCGCTGCGGTCAACCCGGCCCTGGGCACCCTCACGCTGAATGAAGGTTATTTCGCCAAGCGCAACGCCCTGGATTGGATTTTTGCCGCTCTCCTGGTGGGGGCCGCATTTTTCGTGTTTTCGCGTTATGCCAACGCGATGGACGGTTACGAAAAAGGCATCCTGATTGGCCTCACGCCCTGCGCCATCGCGCTGGGCTGGTTCTGGCGGCCGCTGCGGGTGCTGATGATGGCCGTGGCGGCGTTTTCACTCCTGGGCATCTACGCTTACCAGGGCAGTCTGGCGAATGCCGACAAGGTGTTCTGGCTCAAGTATTTCCTTTCCAGCCAGTCGGCCATTTTGTGGATGAGTGTGCTGTTCTTCATGAGTACCGTGTTTTACTGGTTCGGCATTTTTGCCAAACAGGAGTCCAGTACGATGGAACTCATCGGCTCTCGCCTGGCCTGGGTGGCGGTGACGATGGCGCTCATTGGCACCATGGTGCGCTGGTACGAAAGTTATCTGCTCGGGCCCGATATTGGCCACATTCCGGTGAGCAATCTGTACGAAGTGTTTGTGCTGTTTTGCTGGCTCACGGCCACGTTCTACCTGTATTTCGAAGCTGAATACAAAACCCGCGCCTTGGGCGCTTTTGTCATGCTGGTGGT
>JANNMM010000161.1:0-4552 GCA_031397915.1 Rhodoferax sp.
GGCTTGACGGGTTTTGTAGCGGGCGTCGCGCGTACCCCCAAACTCGCCGCCAATGGCGTGACCATCAACAACCTGCTCCCCGGCGTGTTTGACACCGACCGCATCCGCGTCACCTTCTCCAGCAATGCCCAAAAGCAGGGCCTGGACGTGGAAACGGTGATCAACGCACGGCGCAAAACCGTTCCCGCCGGCCGCTTCGGCACGCCTGACGAGTTTGGCGCGATTTGCGCGTTTTTGTGCAGCACCCACGCGGGTTACGTGACTGGGCAAAACTGGCTGGCCGATGGCGGGGCTTACCCGGGGACGTACTAAGCTGGGACGTGCCGAAAAGTGAACCCGCGCTGCGAGATCGACCACATCATCGTCACCGCGCCGTCGCTTGAAATCGGCGGCGCGCACGTGTTCGAGCGGCTGGGCGTGTACCCGCAAAAGGGCGGCGAACACGCGCGCATGGGCACCCACAACCTGCTGTTGTCGCTGGGAATTTCGGCCTACCTCGAAGTGATCGCCATCAACCCGGCCGCCCCGAAACCCGCCATGCCACACTGGTTCGGCCTCGATGATTTGGCCGCGAACGCCCCCGCGCGCCTGCACACCTGGGCCGCCCGCTCGCCAGACCTTGCCGCCTCGGTGCAAGCCAGCGCCGAGCCGATGCGCCCCATCGTGCCCATGAGCCGGGGCGCGCTGAACTGGCTGATTACGTCGCCCAATACGTCACTCGAACCCGGCGACGCCACACACGGCGGCCTGACCCCCACGCTGATCGAATGGCAAACCAAGGCGCACCCGGCCAGCACGCTGCCAGATGCGGGGCTGGTGTTGATGCAGCTGGAATTTTTCACTGCCGACACCTCGCGCATCGAGCGGCAGATGAAGGCTTTGGGCCTGGGCGCAGGCTGGTCAGCCACCGCCGTGCAAGCGGGTGCGCCGCCGAGGCTGCGGGCGCAAATTCAGACTACTCAAGGGATGCGGGTTTTGGGTTGAGGTAGGTCGTGGCGCTATCCGACCCCAGAGGTGCTTGAGATCGAATCCACTGAAGAGTGAGAGCAGCTCAGGTCAATGTTTGGCAGATTGCAACTTCCTGCGACGGGCTACAAGACCCAGCATGCCGACACCTGTCAACACAAGCGCCAAGCTTGCTGGCTCTGGTACTGTTTGAAATCCGAGGCTTGCAGCTGCAATTTGCTGCAATCGATAGGCCTCTTCACCAGAAATACCCAAATCGAAAGCCGCAAGTTCGTAAAAGCCTAGCGATTGCGGGTCCAGGCCAGTGATCGAGCCGAAAAGCGTCAGGGCGCTCAAGTAAGAGCCGTACTTGCTGGCGTGGGTACCGTCGTTAAACCAAAGGTCGATCAGGCCGTCAGACAGGGCGTTGCTGTCGTACATGTTGCGGGTGGCCACACCGTCTTGCACGGCGCGCAAGAAGGCTTGGCCGGTTGGAACAATGCCTTTGATGCCCGAGGTGCCATCATCGTTCGCAAAGTTGGCGACGGCCAGCATGCCGGTGGTCATGTCGGCCGTCATACCCTCGAGCGTGCTGAAGTAGCTCGGTGCCGGCGCGCCCGAGTAAGTTGCATTGCCAGTGGCCGGGTCGATGGTCGTCGCACCCGGTGCATTGATCAGGTTAGGGCGGGCCCAGGTCTGCTGCAGGTAAATCTCGGTCGCCGCGCTGAAGTTCGCGTTGTTCGGAATGGTGCGCAAAGCGTTGTTGGCGCAAGAGCCCGATGTGGTAACACCCGCTACCGTGACCGATGGCGTGCCGCCTGCTGCAACGCAGGCGGCTTCGTTGGCGTACTGGCCACCGGCGCCACCCGCGATACCCGCTGCGCTACCTGTGCCGCCGAGGTAATACATGTTCCGCTCTCGATAGGTGGTATTACTGGCGTTGTTGGTCATGACCCCGGCTTGTATCGGTCTGCCCGTGTGGACCCAATCTTCAATCAAGTCGACATAGGCTCTGATCGATGGCAGGTTGGAACCCAGGGGGACACCGTTGACGGTCTGGGGCCCCAACGCTTCGTCACTTTGTTCCTGCAACACCATCTTGCTCCATGTCTGGCTGCTGATGTTTCCGCGCAGGTCCCAGTTGCTGTTAGCGGTGTTGAGGAAGTGGCCACGCAGTGTGGCTGCATTGCGGGTGGACAGGGCCACGTCATAGTCCAGTCCTGCCTGCGTCGTGAATTTCTTGAAGATGCCGGCCACGCCGCCCCAGCCGTTGGACTGGGAGTGCGGTGAGTACGAGTTGCCCTGCACGCCCGATGGATTGTTCACGCCCAGCGGGTATGAGTTTGTACCCGTCAAATCGCTGAACTTGGGTGTGCTGGCAGTCGAACCCACGACCAACGGACCTTGGGGCTTGGTGAGGTCGCGCACATTGGCGGCGTTGTAGGTCAACACCGGGTCCAGGCGGCCAAAGGTGTAGCTGTTGCCGACGAAGAGGATGGAAATGGGTTCGGCGTTTGCAGAGCTCACAGCAGCAAGCACAGCCAGCGCAATCGGGAAAGCTCTGCACATCGAAAAATTCATGGGTTTCCAATCGGTTTTTGTAATAGATACCAAGGAGCGCAAATCGAACCATCAGACGTAAAGAGATTTGCGGCACTTTACAAAATGTAAGCAAAAAACATACCGCTCAGCAATTTTTAAGAAAATATGTTTATATTCAATGAGTTGCGCACTTTTCTTGAGCACCCCAACCGGATGTATGTAAACTAATTCGACATCATTTCTTCGTTTTACCTGAGGCCGCAATTTGATGTTGCCCGACTATCCCGAAGGCCCACGTCAACCGCGACCAGGAATTAATGGCGACACTCAACCTCACCCGAAAGATCCTCAATGTTTGACCGACCGGCCCCTGAACTGCCAAGCGTACTCGCAGCCCGCATCGCAACAACCCTGCGCGAACGCGGCCAAACCGTCGGCGTGATCGAGGGTTCAGCCGGCGGCCTTGTTTCGGCCGCATTGCTGGCGATACCGGGCGCGTCGGCTTATTTCGTCGGAGGGGCGGTCGTCTATACGCGCCAGGCCGGCAAAGCGCTGCTTGGGTTGACGGCAGACGATGTCGCTGGCATGCGGGCGGAAACTGAACCGTATGCCCAGCTTGTCGCTGGCAAGATCCGCGACAAACTGGGCACAACCTGGGGCTTGAGCGAGAGTGGCGCATCTGGCCCTTCGGGAAGTCGTTATGGCGATTTGCCGGGCCATGTGTGTATAGCCGTTGTCGGGCCGAATTCAAAAGCCAGAACGATTGAAACAGGCCTGACAGATCGCGGCGTCAATATGGACCTGTTCGCGCGAGCTTTGCTCACGCTGTTCGATGAAGCCCTGCATGGACCCGCATGATTAGCTCTCATTTGCTCACATATATATAGCAAACTATTTATATTTTGCGTGACTTGGATGCCTGAATTTCTTGAAACTTCGGGTTGCAGGGGTTAAATTGCCAAATTGTTAACATCCATGTTAACAATTTTAAAAACCAGCATCAAATTGTTGGCCGGCAACTCGATGCGTTCTTTCAATTCCAAACCAGCCAGCCTGGCCTGTGCGGCCACATCCTCCAGCGCACGAATGCCCCAGGCAGGGTTGCTCTGGCGCAGGCTCTGGTCAAACGCCAGATTGCCGGGCGCGGTGGGCACGTCGCGCTCCAGGTAGGGGCCGTAGGTGACCAGAACGCCGTGTTCTGTCAAATGTCGCGCCGCGCCGTGCATCAGCGCGGGGCAGGTGGCCCACGGCGAGATGTGCAGCATGTTGGCGCAGTAGATGAGGTCGAAGGCCCTGGCAAAGACCTTGTCAAATGTGAGCTGTGGGGCGAGGTGAGGGGATGCCGTTGCGGATGGCCAATTGGCGGCCATCACGTCCAGCAACACGGGCGGGTCCACGTTGTGCGCGCCGGCTTCCACGCACCACGCCGCGATGGAGTCAAACCCGTCGTCGGTCGCGTCGCTGGGTTGCCACTGCCAGCCGGGCAGGTGCTGCGCGAAATGGGCCACGTGTTGGCCGGTGCCGCTGGCGATCTCCAGCGCACGGCCTTTGAGTGACAAGTTTGGTGGCAGCAGGCGCAGCAGCGCGTTCAGAATCGGCTGGCGGTTGCGTTCGCTGGCGGTGCTGTATTGCTTCATCGCGGGCCTTTCGACAGGCTAAGGGCGATCGGAAATGGAATCATGTGCCAGATAGTCGCATCTATGAGCGAGACCATTGATATGTCGTCATCTGCGAAGCGCAATGCTCCTATAGTTGCAATCTGCACCATGAACGCCAAGGTTCTCTGTTTGACCGGCAATACGCAAAATTGAGGAGCAAAGAAATGGCCGAATCACATGAAGCGCTCAGTTTATTGTGGCACCGGCTGGACCGGATGCAACTTCAGTATCCCGTTTGGGTCGGACTGGATGACTACTCACCTGCGATCGGAGCTGATTTCAGCATTTGGCACAACAACGAATTTGCAGCCAGCTTTCACGACCAGCTCGTTTTGCGAGAGCGACTGATACTGCGCTATCTCTACAAACTTCTCGATTGGCAATCGCCCAGTGCCAGCGAGTTGATT
>JANNMM010000184.1:0-7940 GCA_031397915.1 Rhodoferax sp.
CTCGCGCTGGCGGTCGGTCGAGAGCAGCGTGCCGTTGGCATCACGCATGAGCATGAGGTGGCGCGACTGCGCGCCCGTCGCGTCAACCCAGGTTGCGTCGAGCGACCAGTTTTCACGCGACAAACCGCCCGCAGCGCGCTCCACGCCAGTGAAGCCGAAGTCGTGTGCCGTCGGGATCGCATTGGTGATCATGGCCTGAAGGCCCGCGACAACCCGGTCGGCCGGGGTCGCTGTGCCACCGGCATGGGCATCGGCGTGCGTCGCCGCGTGCAGCGCATCGTCCATCGAGGTGCTTCCAGGGGATTGAGACGCAATAGCTGCGCTACCAATCACCCAGATCTGAGATCGTTTTGCCATAAGCCGTTTTCTGTCAGTCAGTCGCTCAAACCTTCGAAAAACCGAAATTGAATATCGATTTGCGAAAAGTATACCATGGGTAATACTGTTGAGTAGGTTTTTATTCGCATGGATCACCAGCCAGCGGTTCGGCCAAAGCGGTGCCATCACGGCGAGGCCTGGCGGGCATACCGGCTTGGGCGTGCCGTTGCGCCACTGCAATATGATGGTTGCCGCGCCCATTGGACATTGGCAGTGATATACTCGATAGTAGAAAATAATCCTAACGCGAAAGAGACGCTGAATGACAACGCTTCCCTTGAGCGGTGTGCGTGTGCTCACGATGGCAGAGCAATATCCGGGCCCCTACGCAACGATGCTGCTGGCAGACCTGGGCGCCGACGTGATCATGGTTGAGCGCCCTGGCAAGGGTGACCCGTCGCGCCGCTTCCCCGGTCTGTTCACGTCCTTCAACCGCAACAAACGCTCCGTGGCGCTGGATCTCAAATCAGCCGCAGGGCATGCCGATTTTTTGCGCCTGGTGGACAGTGCCGACGTGGTGATGGAGGGGTTTCGGCCCGGTGTCATGGCCCGCCTGAAAATTGGTGCTGACGACCTGCGTGCACGCAAACCTTCGCTGGTGTATGTGTCGATTTCCTCGGTTGGCCAAAGCGGCCCGAATGTGGCCGTGGCAGGCCACGACCTGAGCATCCAGGCTGCGGCGGGCATGATCGACGTGCCCGTGGGCCAGGAGGCGGGCCTGTCTTTGCCCATGTTGCCGCTGGCCGACATTTCTTCGGCCATGTTCGCCGCGATGGGGGTTGCCAGTGCCCTGTTCGCGCGTTCAAAAACAGGCCAGGGCAGCACCATCGACGTCTCGATGCTGGATTCTCTGGTGAGCTGGATGACGCCCTTTCTGGTGCCGCCGATGAACAACTTGCCCACGCGCATTTTGCCGCCCGAAGATCCGGGATACGGTTTGTTTGCCACGGCTGACGGCAAACAAATCACCCTGAGCATTGCCGGCGAAGATTCAATGTGGGCAGACCTGTGCCAATTGGTGGGCCTGGCCGACTATGCGGCGCTGAACGAAGTGGATCGCAGTGCCCGCGCGAAGGAGATCGGACCCCATTTGCGCGCCGCCGTATTGCGCTGGCCTTACGACGCGTTATACGCCAAGCTGGAGGTGCTGGGCATTGCCTTTGGACCGGTGCGCCGTTTGCATCAGGTGTTGGCAGACCCGCAGATGGCGTCGCGCGGCATGGCGCTCGATGTAGACGGACCCAACGGCGTACAGAAACTGCTTCGCCAACCTCTTCTGCTGGACGGTGACGGTAGCCCCATCAACTGCCAGGCGCCAACCCTCGGGCAACACAACGACGAAGTATTCGCGGCACTCGCGCGTTGAAACCAGGCGCCGGAATCCGCACGCCTATTTTTTCTCTGGTTTGGCCACGCGCCTTCCAGGCTTGGCCTGGATCATTGCCAACACGAGGTTGGTGATGCTTTGCGCCGTTTCCAGTGGCGTCAGGCGTCCCGTCGGGCGGTACCACACGTAGGACCAGCTGACGATGCCGCCGATGGCGAGGGACGCCATTTGCACGTCGTCAACGAGGAATTCGCCGCTGGCCACCCCTTCATTGAGCAGCGCCGAGAATTTGCGGTCAAACTCGCGGCGCATGTCGTCAATGGCGTCGCTGTCTTTTTTGGCGAGGTGTTTTTGTTCCCGCGTGTAGATGGCGATGTGGCCCTGGTTCTCCAGCACGGCGAGCATGAAATCGCGCACCATGGTCCGCACCTTGTCGGTGCTGGAGCCATCCGAAGCTGCGGCCCGGTTCAGCACCTCGAGCGAAGCCCGGATCCCGTGCGAACAAATTTCGGCCAGCAGTTCACTTTTGGACCGGAAGTGCGAATAGATGAACGGTTTGGTCACGTTCATTTTTTCGGCCACTGCCTCAAGTGTGGTGTTGCCCAGGCCGTGGTTGTGAAACAGTTCCACGGCGGTGGCAATGATGCGTTCGCGTTTGAGCCGCGTGACCGCGTCGCGGATGTCTTCCATGGGGCCGCTTTGCGGCGTTTTCAGGCCGGCCTTGGCTGCTGTTTTGGCCTTTTTTGCAGGAGCGGTCTTCTTGCGGGCAGTATTTGTGGTCATACCCGTGAGTTTATCTTTGGACTCGCGGGGTGAAAACCAGGTCAACACCCCCTTCGCGAGGCTCAAAGGCGCCTTGGACCGGCAAGCCGATGGCCATGGTTGCGTCGCCGCGCCAGCGGCCCAGCGCACGCACCCCTTCGTCCAGATCGACCGTTACCAGGGTATAGGGCAACTCCGCCGCGAACGACGGGTGAAAGGCGTGGTGTGCGACCGTCCAGCTGTGGATCTTGCCCACGGCTCGGGAAGGAACCCACGTCACCGCATCCGAGTAACAGGCGTCGCACAACATGCGGGGGTAGTGGCGAATCTTGCCGCAGGCGCCGCAGGACTGCAAAACCAGCTTGCCTTTCGCAGCCGCTTCCCAGTAGGGGCGTGCCAGTTCGCTGGTGGGTGGATTGGGTCTGGCGACCGTGTTGGTGGCAGCAACCATGTCTATCCCCTGCGCATGATGGCCAGCGCGCCGTCGCCCATGTCGCCGTAACCGGTGACCAGGCCGACTTCGGCATCCTTGACCTGCGCCAGCCCGGCGTCGCCACGCAACTGGCGTACCAGCTCGACAATGTGATTCAGGCCCCAAACGTGCGCCTGCGACAACAGGCCGCCATGGGTATTGGTGGGCAAGGCGCCACCCAGCTTGAGGCGACCGCCCTGCACAAACGGGCCACCTTCGCCTTTGGCACAAAAACCCATGTCTTCGAGCTGGCGGATCACCGCGTAGGTGAAGCAGTCATAAATTTCAGCGACGTCAATGTCGGCTGGGGTCACGCCCGCCATCTGGAAGGCGCGCGGAGCGGCTTTGCCAATGCCCAGGCTCGTCATGTCTGGCCGCTGCGTGATGGCGCCGGGCGAATCCGGGTGCCCCTCAGCCACACCCGAAATGTAGACTTTGCGGTGGCGCAAATCACCCGCGCGTTCGGTGGCGCTGATCACCACGGCCGCGCCACCATCGCTCTCCAGACTGCAATCAAGCAGGCGGAAGGGGTCGGCAATCATGCGGGAATTGCGGTGGTCTTCCAGCGTTATTGGCTTCTTCATCACGGCATTGCCATTGAGCAGGGCGTGTTCGCGGCAGGCTACGGCCACCTCGCCAAACTGCTCGACGGTGGTGCCGTAAAGCTCCATGTGGCGGCGGGCCATGGGCGCATACAACTGCGCGGGGGCAGCCGCGCCCATGGCGTATTCAAACTCGGTGACGAAGTGGAACTGCGGCATGTTGTGGATGCGCGCGCCAGCCTTGTTGGCGGCGGCGCTCACATTGCGCCCGAAGGTGATCAGGACATGGTTGCAGGCACCACTGGCCACGGCAGCCGCTGCGCACTGCAGGGCCATCGCCGGGCTTGCGCCACCATGGGGAACCACGGCGGAGAAACGCAAATCAGGAAGACCGAAGTTGTCGATGAAATCGTCAGCCGTGCCACTGACAATACCGATGGGAATGATGCCGTCGATGTCTTTGGGGCTCAAACCCGCGTCGTTGATGGCCTTGAGCGACGACTCAATTTGCAGCTCAAACGCGGTTTTGGTCGAACCGCGCATATAGGCGGTCTCGCCAATTCCGGTTACGCAGGATTTGTCGCGCAGGCTCATGGAACCCGCCTATTCCATTTTGGCGCCGGAAATCTGCACCACTTCTTTCCACTTCACGCGTTCGCGCTCGGCAAAAGCGGCGGTTTCCTGCGGCGTGGTTGAGACGGCACGGGCGCCGGTTTCTAGGAAACGCTGCTGCATGGCCGGCTCAGCGGCAATGGCCTGGATAGCAGCCGAGAGTTTGTTGACCACCGCCGCGGGCGTGCCTTTGGGCACCACAAACGCGCCCCAGGAGGTGATGATGAAATCTCGCACGCCCGCCTCTGCCATGGTCGGCACCTCGGGCAAGGTTGGCCAGCGCTCGGCTGCCGTCACCGCCAGCGCCCGGACTTTGCCCGACTTGATCAAGGGCGTGTAGCTGGCGATGTTGTCGATGGCAAAGTCGGTGTCACCGGCCATCAGGGCCGGCATGGACTGTGCAGCGCCCCTGTAGGGAATATGCACTGCCGTGAGGTTGGTGCGCGCGCGGAACAACTCGCCCGACAAATGCGGCGTGGTGCCCACACCCGCAGAACCGAAACTCACGCCCTTGGCCTGCTTGCGTCCCCATTCCAGAAACTCCTGCACGGTTTTGGCAGGGTGGTTGGCAGAGACCACAAATGCGTTGCAGTTTTGCCAGATCATGGAGACGTATTCGAAATCCTTCACCGGGTCGTAACCCAGGTTCGAAAACAGGAACTGGTTGATCGACAAGGTGCCAATCGTGGCAGAAGCGATGGTGTAGCCGTCTGCGGGGGCCGCTTTCACCGCCTGCATGCCGATGTTGCCACCGGCGCCGGTTTTGTTGTCCACCACGAAGTTTTGGCCAAGCCGGGCTTGCAGTTTTTCCGCCAGGGCCCGGGTCAAAATATCGGAAGCGCCACCGGCTGTGAACGGCACAACGATCTTGACGCCAGCTTCCGGCCAGGTGGTGGTCTGGGCAAAAGCGCCCGGCAAGGCCAGCGGCGCGCCGGATGCAACGGCAGCTTGAATCAGTGAACGTCGGGTGATCATGGTGTGGTTTCCTTTTGAGGTAATTGGCGGCTGGCCCGCCCTGCCGGTTTGTCGACCTGGGTCATGGCCAGCATCAACCTGGCCATGTGGTGTGTGATGTCCTGGGCCTGGAGCCGCCCGCCGGGCCGGTACCAGACGCTGGCCCAACTGGCAACGCCGCCAATCGCCAGGGCTGCAAGGGGTGTCTCGTCGATGGCGAACTCGCCATTGGCAACGCCCTGGTCCAGCAGACCCGTGAGTTTGCGGTCAAACTCACGGCGCATGTTCTGGATGGTTTCGCGGTCCGCCGGTGCGAGGTTTTTTTCCTCTCGGGTGTAGATCGCGATGTGTTTTTGGCTTTCCAGCACAGCCAGCATGAAGTCGTTGGCAAATGCAGTCAAACGCTCGCGCGATGAACCTTCAGCAGCCAGAGCCCGGTTGATGGCGTGCAGCGAGACGCTGATCCCCTGCGCGCAAATGGCCGCCAGCAGCTCGGTTTTTGAGCTGAAGTGGGCGTAAATGAAGGGTTTGGTCATGCCCATCTGGTCGGCGACCTGGTCCAGCGTGGTGTGGCCAAAGCCATGCAGATAAAACAGGTCCACCGCAGCAGCAACAATGCGCTCGCGCTTGAGGCTCATCACGGCTTCGCGAATGTCGTCATTCATGGTGACTCCCTATGTGGCTTTGCCGACTTTGGGCAGCAGTGCGTTGCCAATGATCTGGCGCATCACCTCCACGGCACCACCGCCCACGCGGCACATGCGCGCGTCGGCAAAGGCGCGGGCAATCGGGTACTCCCACATGTAGCCCCAGCCGCCGAAGAACTGCAGGCACTCGTCCATCACGCGGCCTTGCAGCTCGGTGGTGACCAGTTTGGCGGCGGCGGCGTCGGTCGCGTCGAACTTGCCCTGCAAATGCAACTCGATGCAGCGGTCCACAAACACGCGTTGCGCCAAAACTTCAGCGTGCAGCCCTGCCAGTTTGAAACGCGTGTTCTGGAAATCGCCCAAGGTGTGGCCAAACATCTTGCGTTCGGTCACGTAATCAATCGTCCATTGCAGGGCGGCTTCGGAGCTGGAGACGCCACGAATCGCCTGCACCAGGCGCTCTTGCGCCAGTTGCGTCATCAGCATCGAGAAACCTGCGCCTTCAGCCCCGAGCAAATTCCCCACCGGCACCCGCAGGTCCGAGAAGAAAAGTTCGGATGTGTCCTGCGCCTTGCAGCCAATTTTCTCGAGCTTGCGCCCGCGCGTGAAACCGGGCCGGTCGGTCTCGACCAGGATCAGGCTGACACCTTTTCCCCGCGCCTTCGGGTCCGTCTTGCAGGCGAGCAACAAGAGGTCGGCACTGTGGCCGTTGGTGATGAACACTTTTTGCCCGTTGATGACGTAGTCGTCACCGTCGCGGATGGCTTGTGTGCGCATGGCCTGAACGTCGCTGCCGCCCGAAGGCTCGCTCATGCCCAGGGCCACCACCACTTCGCCGGTAGCCATCTTGGGCAGCCACTTCTGTTTTTGCGCCTCGGTGCCGAAGTCCACCAGATAGGGCGCAACGATGTCGGAGTGCAAATAAAAAGTCGGCCCGGTCGCGCCAGCGCGCGCCATTTCTTCAATCAGGATCGTGCTGTGCAAAAAGTCGCCGCCCATGCCGCCATATTGATCCGGCACGTTGCAACACAACAGGCCCAGTCCAGCGGCCTGGTGCCAGAGTGAGCGCGGCACTTGCCCGGCTTTTTCCCAATCGGCATGGTGCGGCGTGACGTGTTCGGCAATGAAGCGGCGCACGGTGTCGCGAAAGACATCGTGGTCCGGGCTGAAGAGGGTGCGTGGAATCATGGCTTGTTCAACATCAAGTGTGCGATCAGAGCTGCGGCGCGCAGACGCCGCCTGGCGCCAGAAGTTGCGCGATGGCATCTTCGGCGTAGTCAAATTCACGCAAAATCTCGGTGCTGTGCTCCCCCAGATTGGGCGGCAGGCGCGTGATGTCGGGCGGGGTTGCACTCATGCTGATGGCATTGCGCGGCATGCGCAACATGCCCTCGGTGGGGTGTTCCATCATTTCCCAAAACTTGACGCTGGCCAGATGGGGGTCGGTCGTCAGGTCTTCCAGCGTGTTCACCACCGAGAACGGAATGTCCTGGGGGCTGAGCAGGGCGAGCCACTCGGCATTGGTTTTGCGCGCGACTTGCCGCTCGATCTCGTCCCACACATCACGAAAATGTTTTTGCCGCGCGGCAAAAGTGGCAAAGCGCTCGTCCTGCATGATCTGCGGTTCACCGGCCAATGCAAAGAAGCTGTTCCAGTGCGCGTCCGAATACGGCAGCAACGCCAGAAAACCGTCCTTGGTTTTATAGGGCCGGCGCGCTGCTGTGGCCACCGGCAAATAGCCCATGTCGCCCACGGGCGGCTCAAACACATGGCCCCACTGGTGCTCCAGCATGTTGAAAGCGGCCATGGTCTCGAACATCGCCACATCAACCTGCTGACCCTCACCAGTGCGCGCGCGGTGCATCAGCGCCAGCACGATGCCGTAGGCCGCATGCACGCCGCTGATTTTGTCGGCCACGATGGTGGGGATGAAGCGCGGCTGCCCGGCCACCACGGTTTGCAGCATGGCCAGGCCCGAAGCCGCTTGAATAATGTCGTCATAGGCGGGCCGCCCCGCATACAGACCGTCATCGCCATATCCGGTCAGGTGGCAGTACACCAGGCCCGGGTTGGCGGCGGACAAGGTCTGGTAGTCCAGCCCCAGACGGTTGGCCGCGGGGGTTCGCATGGAATGAAGCAGCACGTCGGTCTTGGCGACCAGTTTCAGCAGGATGGCGCGGCCTTCCGGGCGTTTGAGGTCGACGACAATGCTGCGTTTGCTGCGGTTGCTGGTCAGGAAGAAGGCA
>JANNMM010000198.1:0-28067 GCA_031397915.1 Rhodoferax sp.
CTACCCGCCGCAAAAGGACACGACGCGCGAGCAGGTCAAGGGCAAGTACCTGCTGGTCAAGCAGCACGACCGCGTGGGCCGGATGGCCGACACGCTGGAATACAGCGAGGTCGGCTTTCCGCTGGACCGCTTCGAGCCCGAACTGGTCGAGGAACTGCGAACCTTCGCGCCGAGCCAGCTCGAAATCTCGGACCGAGACGGTGACGGCCAGATTGAAGTCATCATCAAACACGTCTACATCGAGCGGCGCATGATCCCGCTGAACATCTACCTGCAGGAAGCCTTTGACGCGGGCGGTACCAGCCCTGAGGCGCAAGCGGATGGCACGAGCCCGGCCGCGCGCGCGCGCGAACAGATCGAGCGCGGCGTTGTCGAATACGGCAATGCCATCAAGGACCTGGTGGCGGCCAACATCTTTCCGGGTGACATGTTGTGGAAAAACTTCGGCATCACGCGCCACGGCAAGGTGGTGTTTTACGACTACGACGAGATCGAATACATCACCGACTGCAATTTCCGGGCGGTGCCAGTGCCGCGCAACGAAGAAGACGAGATGAGTGGCGAAGTCTGGTACAAAGTCGGCCCCAAAGACGTCTTCCCGGAGACCTTCGGGCCGTTTTTGTTGGGCAACCCGGCGGTGCGCAGCGTTTTCATGAAGCACCATGGGGACTTGCTGGATGCGGCGTTCTGGCAAGGGCACAAGGAGCGCATCCTGCAGGGGCACGTGTTCGATGTGTTCCCCTATGAGCGCGAAAAACGTTTTGTCAACCAGCACCCTGCGCCCGCGATGGATTCGGCCAGTGTCCAGCTCCTGGAGACCTGGGATGCGTGACGCCTGGGAACTGGCCAGTTTTGTCGTGACGGCGCTGGGCCTGCCGTTCGCCATTGCTTTCTTCATGTGGGAACAGCGCAAGGAGCGCGACAACGAAGAAGAGGCGGCCTACCAGTTGTTGTCTGACGCCTACAACGATTTTCTCAAGGTGGTGCTGGCCAATCCGGACCTGCACCTGCGCACCAACGAACCCCTGCCCGAGCCGAGCACTGAGCAACGTGAACGCATGCTGGTGGTGTTTGACATGCTCATCTCGCTATTTGAGCGCGCCTACCTGGTGGCCTGGAAGCCGCGCATGAGTGCGTCCGAGGCGCGCCGCTGGAACAGCTGGGACGACTACATGCACGAATGGTGCCATCGCGAAGACTTCCACAACGCCTTGCCGCTTCTGTTGCGTGGCGAAGACCCCGCCTTTCAGACCTACATCCGCCGCGTCGCCGAAGACGCACGCGGCAACCTCATCCATTCATCTTAAGGAGAACCACCATGTCGACTTCACATCCGGATCCCATCGTCATCGTCGGCGCGGCGCGCACACCCATGGGCGCGTTTCAGGGCGATTTTTCGTCACTGTCGGCGCACGATCTGGGTGGCGTTGCCATCAAGGCGGCGGTCCAGCGCTCTGGTGCCGATCCGGCGCTCGTCAATGAAGTGTTGTTTGGCAACTGTCTGATGGCGGGCCAGGGCCAGGCGCCGGCGCGTCAGGCGGCCATCAAGGGCGGGCTGCCCATGAGCGCGGGTGCCGTCACACTCTCCAAAATGTGCGGTTCGGGCATGAAAGCGGCCATGTTTGCGCATGACATGCTGCTGGCCGGCACGCACGAGGTGATGGTCGCCGGTGGCATGGAGAGCATGACCAACGCGCCGCATTTGCTGCTCAAGGGCCGAAGCGGTATCCGCATCGGGCACGACCGCATCTTTGACCACATGATGCTCGACGGCCTGGAAGACGCCTACGAGCCGGGCCGTGCCATGGGCACGTTTGGCGAAGACTGCGCCGCCAAATACAAGTTCTCGCGCGAGGCGCAGGACCATTTCGCCATTACGAGTGTGCAGCGCGCCAAGGCAGCCACCGAGTCCGGCGCTTTCGCTGCGGAGATGGCCGCAGTCACCGTCAAGGGCCGCGCTGGCGACACGGTGATCAGCATCGACGAAGGCCCCGGCAAGGTCAAGCTCGACAAAATTCCGCAGCTCAAACCGGCGTTCAAGAAAGACGGCACCATCACGGCGGCCAGCAGCTCCAGCATCAACGACGGCGCCTCGGCCCTGGTGATGATGCGGGCGTCCACTGCCGCAAAACTCGGTTGCAAACCAATCGCCAAAATCGTCGCGCACGCGATGCACGCGCAGGAGCCCAACTGGTTCACCACGGCGCCGGTCGGTGCCGTGCAGAAGGTGTTGGCCAAAGCCGGCTGGAGCGTGAGGGATGTGCAGCTGTGGGAAGTGAATGAAGCGTTTGCCGTGGTGCCGATGGCGCTGATGGAAGAGCTCAAGGTGGGCCATGACATCGTCAATGTGAATGGCGGTGCCTGCGCGCTGGGCCACCCGATTGGCTCCAGCGGTTCGCGCATCATGGTGACACTGATGCACGCGATGCAGGCGCGCGGAATGAAAAAAGGCGTGGCCACTTTGTGTATTGGTGGCGGCGAGGGCACGGCTGTGGCGCTGGAAATGCTCTAATCCATGCAATAACTCTTAATTTATGGATAAAACAATAAATTATGATCAAAATAAGTTCTAACTTACTACAAATATAATATCTAACAAAAGATATATTACGTGACTTTAGACTCAGTAAATGCGAATATAGACTATGCATCATATTTATTTCATTTGTGAGCGCAACCCTCGGGAAGCCCCTTGATCCTTACTGCTGAACACGAAATGGTTCGCGACGCTGTTCGCGAATTTGCCCAAGCCGAGTTGTGGCCCAACGCGGCGCGTTGGAGCCGTGAGCGGCACTTTCCACGCGAAGCGCTGCAAGGCCTGGCCGCGTTGGGCGCCTACGGCATTTGTGTGCCCGAGGAGTACGGCGGCGCCAATATGAATTACCTTTCGCTGGCCTTGGTGCTCGAAGAAATCGCGGCGGGCGATGGCGGCACCAGCACCATCATCAGCGTGACGAACTGCCCGGTGAACGCCATCCTGCTGAACTACGGTAACGCCGGTCAGAAAGAAAAATGGCTTACTCCCCTGTCGCAGGGGAAATTTCTGGGCGCGTTTTGCCTTACCGAACCGCATGTGGGCTCGGACGCGTCCGCGCTGAAAACCACCGCCGTGAAAGAGGGCGACGGGTATGTGATCAACGGTGTCAAACAGTTCATCACCAGTGGCAAAAACGGCGACGTGGCCATCGTGATCGCCGTCACCGACAAAGGTGCCGGTAAAAAGGGCATGAGCGCTTTTGTCGTGCCCACCAACGCGCCCGGGTACAACGTGGCCAGTCTCGAAGACAAAATGGGCCAGCACAGCAGCGACACGGCGTTGATCAATTTTGACAACTGCCACGTGCCTGCAGATAGCCTGATCGGTCAGGAAGGCGAGGGGTACAAGATTGCGCTGTCGGGCCTCGAGGGCGGGCGCATTGGCATTGCTGCGCAAAGTGTCGGCATGGCCCGAAGCGCGCTCGATTGCGCCATCACCTATGCCAAGGAGCGCACGAGTTTTGGCCAGAGCATCTTCAGCCACCAGGCGGTGGGTTTTCGCCTTGCCGACTGCGCGACCCGGCTCGAAGCGGCGCGCCAACTCATCTGGCATGCGGCAAGTCTGCGCGATGCCGCCCGCCCGTCCCTCAAGGAAGCGGCCATGGCCAAACTCTTTGCCAGCGAAACGGCGGAGGCGGTGTGCAGCGCCGCCCTGCAGACGCTCGGTGGTTACGGTTATGTGAGCGATTTCCCGATCGAGCGCATCTGCCGCGATGTGCGCGTGTGCCAGATTTATGAAGGCACCTCGGACATTCAGAAAATGATCATCCAGCGCAGTCTTTAGATTACCCAACACAAGGATTCAACATGCCCATCACCAAAGGATTCCGCCAACTCGTTGAAGAGGCCATGGCCGAAGTCAAAACCTATTCGGTTGCCGAGGTGCAGGCGCGTTTTGGCCAGCCTGGCGTGCAGATCGTCGACATCCGCGACGTGCGCGAACTCAACGACGGCACCATTGCCGGGGCTTACCATGCACCGCGCTGCATGCTGGAGTTTTGGGTCGATCCGGAGTCGCCCTACTTCAAGAAGATGTTCGCTGATGAAAACAAAGAGTTCATCCTGTTCTGTGGTGCCGGCTGGCGCAGCGCGCTGGCGGCCAAGACCCTGCAGGATATGGGCATGACCAACGTGGCGCACATCGAGGGCGGTTATGGCGACTGGCTCAAAGCCGGTGCGCCCACCGAGACGCTGGCGCAGTTCAAGGCGCGCAAATCCGCATGAGGCGGGCCCAGCCATGAAATTCCAGGCGGTGTTGTTTGACTGCGATGGCGTGCTGGTTGACAGCGAACCCATCACCAATGGTGTGTTGCGCGAGATGCTGAACGAGCGCGGCTGGGCCATCACACAAGAGGAATGCATGCGAGCCTTTGTCGGCAAATCGCTCAAGGACGAGGTGACGCTGATTGCGCAGCGCACCGGCTCTGCGGTTTCGCCCGGTTGGTTGGCCGAATTCGCCGAGCGCCGCAATGCCGCGTTGGCCACACGCGTTCTGGCCGTGACCAACGTGGTCGACGCGGTTCGAGAGCTGCATGCCCGCTACCGCGGGAAAATCGCCTGCGCCTCGGGTGCAGACCGCGGCAAGGTGGAACTGCAACTGCGCAGAGTTGGGCTCTTCGATCGCTTCGAAGGTTGCATTTTCAGCGGTTACGAAACGCCACGTTCCAAGCCTTATCCTGACGTCTACCTGGCCGCCGCCGCCGCGCTCCAGGTTGATGCCGCTTACTGCGCCGTGGTGGAAGATACCGTGCCTGGCGTGACCGCAGGCGTCGCGGCCAAAGCGACGGTGTTTGCCTATTCTCCCGCCGACACCAGCCATGTAAGCGCCATGCAGTTGCGTGAAGCCGGCGCCCACCACCATTTTGTCGACATGGCGCATCTGCCGGGTTTGTTGATCGCCTGATGCTCCCCAAACTGAACCAAGCTGAACCGAGAACACCGACATGGCCATTCTGGAATCCAAACTCAACGCCCGCTCTGCCGAATTCCAGGCCAATGCTGCCGCCATGCGCGCGGTGGTCGATGACCTGAAAGCCAAAATCGCGCAAACTGCTTTGGGCGGTGGTGATGCCGCACGCGCCAAACACACTGCGCGCGGCAAGTTGTTGCCCCGCGACCGGGTGCAGATGCTGCTCGATCCTGGCACGCCGTTCCTCGAGTTCTCGCCGCTGGCGGCCATGAACATGTACCCGGATCGCGACGGCAGTGACAGCGCGCCCTGCGCGGGTGTCATCACCGGGATCGGCCGCGTGAGCGGTGTGGAATGCATCATCGTCTGCAATGACGCCACGGTGAAGGGCGGCACCTACTACCCGATGACGGTGAAAAAACACCTGCGGGCCCAGGAAATCGCACAGGAGAACCGCTTGCCCTGCATTTACCTGGTGGATTCGGGTGGCGCCAACTTGCCGAACCAGGATGACGTCTTCCCTGACCGCCACAACTTTGGCCGCATTTTTTACAACCAGGCCAACATGAGCGCGCAGGATATCGGCCAGATCGCCGTGGTGATGGGCTCTTGCACCGCTGGTGGCGCCTACGTGCCGGCGATGAGCGACGAAACCATCATCGTCAAAAACCAGGGCACGATCTTTCTGGGTGGCCCGCCCCTGGTGAAAGCCGCCACCGGCGAGATCGTCTCGGCCGAAGACCTCGGCGGCGGTGATGTTCACACGCGGCTCTCGGGTGTGGCCGACCACCTGGCGCAAAACGACCCTCACGCCCTGGCACTGGCGCGCGCGGCCGTCAAGAACCTGAACCGGACCAAGTCGCCCGACCTTGCAAAGCAGGCCCCGGTCGCGCCCAAATACGCAACGCAGGAACTATATGGGGTGATTCCCGTTGACACGCGCAAGCCTTACGATGTGCGGGAAATCATCGCCCGCATCGTTGATGGCTCGGAGTTTGACGAGTTCAAGGCCCGCTTTGGCAGCACGCTGGTTTGTGGCTTCGCGCGCATCGAAGGCATGCCCGTCGGCATTTTGGGCAACAACGGCATCCTCTTCAGTGAATCGGCGCAGAAGGGCGCGCACTTCATTGAGTTGTGTTGCCAGCGCAAGGTGCCGCTGGTGTTTTTGCAGAATATCACCGGCTTCATGGTCGGGCGCAAATACGAGAACGAAGGTATTGCGCGCCATGGTGCCAAGATGGTGATGGCCGTGGCGACGGCGCAAGTGCCCAAGTTCACCATCATCATTGGCGGCAGTTATGGCGCCGGCAATTACGGCATGTGTGGCCGTGCTTATTCACCGCGTTTCCTGTGGATGTGGCCGAATGCGCGCATTTGTGTGATGGGCGCCGAGCAGGCAGCGGGCGTGCTGGCCACGGTGCGGCGCGACGGTATTGAAGCCAAAGGCGGCACCTGGAGCGCCGAGGAAGAAGCCCAATTCAAGCAGCCGATCCTGGACCAGTTTGCGCACCAGTCCCACCCGTATTACGCCAGCGCGCGGATGTGGGACGACGGCGTGATTGACCCGGCCGACACCCGCCGGGTCTTGGGCCTGGCCTTGTCCGCTTCGCTCAACGCGCCGATTCCCGACGCGAAGTTTGGTGTCTTCCGGATGTGACCGGGCAGGCGCGAACCATGACCGACAACATTTACACAACGCCCGAGCACGAGCTCCTGCGCGATCAAATTGCCCGCTTCATCGCGCGTGAGGTCGAACCCGTGGCCGGCGCCTGGGAAGAGGCGGGTTTCACGCCGCGCGATGTCTTGCGCAAAATGGGCGTGGCCGGGTTTTTCGGGCTGATGTACGAGGCCCAATACGGTGGCGCGGAAGGCGATGCGTTGACCAATCTGGTCTATGCCGAAGCGCTCTCACAGTCCACCTTCGGCGGCTTCATCATCACGGCACTGGTGCACACCGACATGGCCAGCCCGCACCTGCACCACGCCGGCTCGTCGGCACAAAAGGCAAAATACCTGCCCGGCGTGATTGCGGGCAACACCATCACGGCGGTCGGCATCACCGAGCCGGGCGCCGGGTCTGACGTGGCGGGCATGCGCGCGACGGCCAGGCGTGATGGCAATGTGTGGGTGCTCAACGGCACCAAACTGTTCATCACCAACGGGGTTCACGCCGACCTGTATTTCATCGCCGCAAAAACCGGCGCGGCGCGGCACGACATGTCGATGTTCATTGTCGAGAAGGGAACGCCGGGCTTCACGGTCGGGCGCTCACTTCACAAAACCGGCTGGTTGTCGTCGGATACGGCGGAGCTGGTGTTCGACAACTGCCGCATTCCTGCCGAAAACCTGTTGGGTGAAGAGGGCAAAGGTTTTTATTCAGTGATGAAGAATTTTCAGACCGAACGCATTGCATTGGCGGCGATGGCGGTCGGGCATTGCACCCAGGCGATCCGTCTCACGCTCGACTTTGTGCGCCAGCGCCAGGCTTTTGGCGCGTCCTTGTGGGACAAGCAGACCATCCGCCAGCGCATTGCCATGTGTGATGCAAAGGCCCGCGCGGCGCGGCAATTCATGTACCACTGCGCCTGGGCGGTCACGCAAGGGCACGACATCGTGCAGGAGGTCTCCATGCTCAAGGCATTGACCGGCGAACTCGTCAATGAAGTGCTTCAAACCTGTCAGCAGTTCCACGGCGGCATGGGCTACATGCGCGGCAGCGCCGTCGAGCGCCTGTGGCGCGATGCGCGGGTATTGGCGATTGGCGGCGGCGCCACCGAGGTGATGCTCGAAGAAGTCGCCAAGCGGTATTGATCCAACATGGACACACTCCTGCAACTCTGGCAATCGCTGTCGGGCATGGCGAACCGAAGCACCCAGACCATGGACATGGCGCAACTCCTGGCGCTGGCAGCGGCGCTGGGTTGGGCCAGCGGCATTCGCCTGTATGCGGTGGTGTTTATCACCGGCATGGCCGGCTGGATGGGTTGGATGCCGCTGCCGTCGGGACTCTCCATGTTGCAGCACCCGGCAGTTCTGGCGGGCAGCGGCTTCATGTTGTTCGTGGAGTTTTTTGCTGACAAAATTCCGGGTCTCGACAGTCTGTGGGACCTGGTGCACTCGGTCATCCGGGTCCCGGCCGGGGCTGCGCTGGCCGCCGGGGTGTTTGGTGCCGACAGTGCCACCATGGGCATGGCTGCAGGATTGCTCGGCGGCACGCTGGCGGCAACCTCCTACGCCACCAAAGCCACCACCCGCGCGGCCCTCAACACATCGCCCGAACCGTTTTCCAACATTGCAGTGAGCCTGCTGGAGGATGGCCTGGTGATGGGCATGATGTGGTTGGCGACGAATTACCCGGTCGCGTTTGGCGTGGTCTTGTTCATCGTGCTGGTACTCAGCATCTGGCTGCTGATCGTGCTTCTCAAGTTTCTCAAGTCGTTGATCCAGCGCATCAAGGGCTGGATGGGCGGCGAGGGTGTTTCCCAGCCAGGCTAGAAAGACAACATGTTCACCAAAATCCTGATTGCAAACCGCGGCGAGATCGCATGCCGTGTCGCAGCGACGGCAAAACGCCTCGCCATCAAAACCGTTGCCGTCTATTCAGACGTTGATGCCCAGGCGAAACACGTGGGTGTGTGTGACGAAGCGGTGCACATTGGCGGCAATGCACCCAAGGACAGCTACTTGCGTTGGGAGCGCATTCTTGAGGCAGCCAGGGCCACTGGCGCACAGGCGGTGCATCCGGGTTACGGGTTCCTCAGCGAAAACGAAGAGTTCGCCCAGGCCTGCGCCGACGCGGGGCTGGTTTTCATCGGCCCGCCACCCTTGGCGATACAGGCCATGGGGCTCAAGGCCGAGTCAAAACGCTTGATGGGCCAGGCCGGTGTACCCCTGGTGCCGGGTTACCACGGGGCAGACCAAGACCCGGGCCTGCTCAAACGCGAGGCCGACAACATCGGCTACCCGGTTTTGATCAAGGCCAGCGCCGGCGGCGGCGGAAAAGGCATGCGGGCGGTGGATCGTGCCGAAGATTTTGACGCCGCGCTGGCCTCCTGCCAACGCGAGGCGAAGAACAGTTTCGGCGACGACGCGGTGTTGATCGAAAAATATGTGCAGCGGCCGCGCCACATCGAGATTCAGGTATTCGGCGACAGCCACGGCAATTGCGTTTACCTGTTCGAGCGCGATTGTTCGGTGCAGCGGCGCCATCAAAAAGTGCTGGAAGAAGCGCCCGCGCCGGGCATGACGCAAGCCCTGCGTGAGCAGATGGGTGCCGCCGCAGTTGCCGCAGCGAGGGCGGTGAATTATGTGGGCGCGGGCACGGTCGAGTTCATCGTCGAACAGAAGCCTGATGGCACCATGAATTTCTTTTTTATGGAGATGAATACGCGCCTGCAGGTAGAGCATCCTGTGACCGAGGCCATCACTGGTTTGGATTTGGTTGAGTGGCAATTGCGCGTGGCCGCTGGCGAGAAATTGCCACTGGCGCAAGACCAACTGCGGATCACCGGCCATGCCATTGAGGCGCGCATCTGCGCCGAGAACCCGGACAAAAACTTCCTGCCAGCGACGGGCACCCTCAACGTCTACGGCTTGCCCCCTTGTGTGGCGTTCGAGCCAGGCGCGACGCGGGTGGACTCCGGCGTGCGCGCGGGCGACGCGATTTCGCCCTTTTACGACTCGATGATCGCCAAACTCATCGTGCACGGCGCCACACGGCAGGAGGCGCTGGCCCGTTTGGATGCGGCCCTCGCTCAAACGCACATCGTCGGCCTGCACACCAACGTGCAGTTCCTGCGCCATGTGGTGCAAAGCCAGTCGTTTGCCAACGCGAATCTGGATACCGCCTTGATCCCCCGTGAGAGCGAAGCGCTTTTCAACCAGGAGAAGGTCGGCTTGCCGTTGGCCGTGGCTGCGGCAGTTGCCCACACCCTGGCTCGGGAACGCGCCGCCGAGCGGGTTGCCAGCCCCAGTGACAACGCTTGGGTGGATCCCTGGGCGCGGCGCGACGGATGGCGGGCGCATGGGCTGACCACGCGGCGGTTTGATTTTGAGTTTCACGAAGCCCCGGTCCAGGCCGGTCTGACCTACCTGCACGATGGTGCCTTGCACCTTGCTATCCCGGGAGCGGGTGCGGGCAGTGTGGCCACCGCAGGCCCCCTGGTTTTTGAAGCGTCGGGCGAGGGCATCGACGTGGCCTTCAATGGCCAGCGGCAACACTTGTCGGTGTACCAAAAAGACGATCTGGTGCACATTTTCTGCAATTTGGGGGGCACACACATCCTCACCATCGACCTGCTGGCGCACGCCGGTGTGGCGCCGGCCGAAGGGGGGCGCCTCACCGCACCGATGCCGGGCAAAGTGGTGTCGTTTGCTGTAAAGGCCGGGGACCGGGTCGTCAAGGGTCAGGCGCTGGCGGTGATGGATGCGATGAAGATGGAACACACCATTGCCGCGCCGCAGGATGGCCTGGTGGCCGAGTTGCTCTACGCGCCCGGTGACCAGGTGGCCGAAGGCGCTGAATTGCTCAAACTCGCCTGAAGGACCGGCCGGATGCGTATAGCCCTGTGTTGCACCGACACCAAGGCTGAGCCTTGGCTGGCAGGACTTCGCCAGGCACTGCCTCACGCGACGGTTGAAAACTGGGCACCCGGCGCGCGCCAGGCCGACTACGCCGTTGTCTGGGCGCCACCGCAAGCGTTTGTCGACCAGCAACCGGGTCTTCGGGCGCTGTTCAACATTGGCGCCGGTGTCGATGCGCTGATGGCCCTGCAGATTCCGCCCGCCATCCAGGTGGTGCGTCTGGACGATGCCGGCATGTCCGTGCAGATGGCTGAATACGTCTGCCATGCCGTCATCCGCCACTTCCGTGAATTCGACGGCTACGAAGCAGACGTGAAACAGGGCAAATGGTCGTACCGCAAACCGCGCAGCCGGGCGGATTGTCCGGTCGGCATCATGGGGCTGGGCGTGCTGGGGCAACGGGTGGCGCGCGCGGTGGCGCAGTTCAAGTTTCCGGTGCTGGGCTGGAGCCGCACTGCCAAACAGATTGACGGCGTGCACTGTTTTTCAGGCGCTGACGGATTTGAGTCATTTCTGGCGGCCACACAGGTGCTGGTTTGCCTGCTGCCGCTCACGCCCGACACGCGCGACATCCTCAATACGGCCACCTTGTCGAAGCTGCGGGTGGGCGCCTACGTGGTCAATGTGGCGCGCGGCGCACACCTGGTGGACGACGACCTGATTGCGCAGATCGACAGCGGCCATTTGAGCGGCGCCACCCTGGACGTCTTTCGCACCGAGCCCCTGCCCGCCGCGCACGCTTTCTGGAAACATCCGAAAATAACGCTCACGCCCCACACCTCGGCGCGCACCTTGCGTGAGGAGAGCATTGCGCAGATTGCCGGCAAAATTCTGGCGCTCGAACGCGGTGAACCGGTCGCCGGCGTGGTTGAGCCCGCCCGGGGTTACTGAACCTTTGAAGCATTGACAAAGAGAGATTGACATGAGCCTTCCCACACGCGTGAAACTGGTCGAGGTCGGCCCCCGCGACGGCCTGCAAAACGAGAAGCTGCCGGTGAGCGCGGCGGTCAAGATCGAGCTGGTACACCGCTTGCAGGACGCCGGGCTCAAGGAGATTGAAGTCACCAGTTATGTCAGCCCCAAATGGGTGCCGCAGATGAGCGACAACGCCCAAGTGATGGCAGGCATTTCCCGCCGTGCCGATGTGCGGTATTCGGTGCTCACGCCCAACATGAAGGGCATGGAAGCCGTACTGGCTGCGCCGCGTACGCAGTGGCCCGACGAGATCGTGGTATTTGCTGCCGCCAGCGAGGCCTTCAGCCACCGCAACATCAACTGTTCGATCGAAGAAAGCATTGAGCGGTTTCGCCCGGTCACCGAAGCGGCCAAGGCCAACGGCATTTACGTGCGTGGCGCGATTTCCTGCGCCGTGGGTTGCCCGTATGAAGGAGAGGTTTCACCGGCCGCCGTAGGCCGCGTGGCCGAGGCGCTCAAAGGCATTGGGGTGCAGCATGTGGGCGTGGCCGACACCATCGGCGTGGGCACGCCGCTCAAGGTTCAGCGGGCGATGGAGGCCACTTTGCAGCATTACGCCCTGAACGACGTCTCGGGGCACTTCCATGACACTTACGGCCAGGCGCTGGGCAACACGCTGGCCGCCCTGCAGATGGGTATCTGGCAGTTTGACACCTCGGTGGCCGGTCTGGGCGGTTGCCCCTATGCCAAAGGCGCCACCGGCAATGTGGCCTCGGAAGACGTGGTGTACATGCTCGACGGCATGGGCATTGAAACTGGCATTGACCTCAACAAACTCATCGACGCCGGCAAGTTCATCAGCGACTTTCTGAACCGCAAGCCGAATTCGCGCGCCTCAACCGCTCTGTTGAACAAGCGGGCGGGTTAAGCCAATGTGCGGTGCCGAGTTGAAAACCCTTCCTGACGCGGTGCAACGTGTGGCGGGCTTGTTGCAGTCCCAAAACCACGCCAATCTGCCGGTGATGCTAGACGACGCCGCCCGCACCGCGCAGCAGGCGGCTGACGCGCTGGGCATTGTGGTCGGCCAGATCGCCAAAAGCATCATCTTCCGGCGCAAGGCGGACGATGTGGCGGTGCTGGTCGTCACCTCGGGCGACCGCCGCGTGGACGAAAAGAAAGTCGAAGCCCTGGTGGGCAAAATTGGCCGGGCCGACGTCGACTTCGTGAAAGCCAAGACCGGTTTCAGCATTGGCGGCGTGGCGCCCCTGGCGCATACACAGGCGCCGCTGACCTTGATCGACCGCGAGCTATTCCGCTTTGGCGAGATTTGGGCCGCCGCCGGCCACCCCCACGCTGTTTTCAAGCTGACCCCGCAGGAGCTGGCGCGTTTGTGCGACGCGCCGGTAGTCGACATTGCCGCCGAGCCAGCGCCATGAACATGCCAAATGCCTGATCTTTACACCACCCGCGCTCAAATCCATGCGGTTGCGTCCCCCTGCGTGGACGTTTGCACCATGGACCCGGCGAGCGATTTTTGCGATGGCTGCCAGCGCACGATAGACGAAATCGCCACATGGTCAATCATGGACAACGACGAAAAACGCCAGGTATGGGTACGCATTGGCGAGCGCAAGGCCCGCGCCGCTGCGCTAGCTGCGCAGCCTGCCTTCAAGGGCCAAAACAACGACCCAAAGGCAGACCTTTGAAGCACATCACGTTTTACTTCGACGTCATTTCACCTTATGCCTACCTCGCCTTCGAGAAACTGCCGCAGGTGCTGGAAGGCCACAGCTACAGCGTGACGTACCGGCCCGTGTTGTTCGCCGGATTGCTCAAACACCACGGGCAACTGGGCCCGGCCGAGATTGCCGGCAAACGCGAATGGACGTACCGCCAGGTGATGTGGCTGGCCGAGCAGCAAGGAACCCCCCTCGTGATGCCGAAAACCCATCCGTTCAACCCCCTGGCACTGTTGCGCCTGGCCTTTGCCTGCACACCCGATCTGGCGGCCGACGCCGCCCCCAACCGCTATGTCTGTGAGAGCCTTTTGCGCCATGTCTGGCAGTCTGGCCTGGACGCGGTCGACCCGGCCCGCCTGGCGCAATTGCTTGAACAACTGCATCCAAAACAGCCCGTCGATGCGTCCGTCAAGGAGCGCCTCAAGCGCAGTACACAAGAGGCGATCGAGCGAGGTGTTTTCGGCGTACCGACCTTTGCCGTGGACGACAAGCTGTTCTGGGGCCTCGATGCCTTGCCGATGCTGCGCGACTACCTGGACCAAACGCCCTGGTTTGACTCACCGGCGTGGGAGGCGGCGGCACTCATCGCGGTAGGCCAGTCCAGAACCTGAAGACTGGCCCGGGCCTCAATCGCCTCCTGCTGAAGTAATTTTGAGTAAATGGTTAACTTGTGTGTTAACCCATCGGCAAAGACCGTCAAAAGTTAACATGGGTGTTAATTTTTCTTGAAAATCTGGATATTTTTTGGGAATTCTGAGGATTATTGGCAACCAAGTCACGTGAAATGGTCATTTGTTGCTATATAAATAGTAGCAATTGCCAAGCATGCCTGTTGTAAAGGAATTGCCGGGTAAACCGGTCTTCCGCCAGCCGTTCAAGGACCCGCGGCAGGTTATTGCAGGGGCCGCCCCGACTACGTGTTTTCCCTGATTTCGCACCAATTCGCTCAAAATTTCATATAGTGGGAAAATAACTCCGGGTTTTCTTGAATGTTGTAAGAGTTTGTTCAGTTACTTGTCAGTTTTCAGTCAGCAAGCCGTTTAACAGTCTGCCATCTGTCATTCAAGAGAGCCTGAACCGGATGTTGTTGGTTGTTGTCATTGTCAAAAGCCTGGTTGAGCTGTCGCTGATGTTCATCCTTGGGCGATTTCTGTTGGGCCTTCTCGCCGGCGCCAAACGCCAAACGAATATTTTCTGGCAGATGCTGGACATCGCGGCCAAGCCGGCGCTGTGGCTGACACGTGCGGTCAGCCCCAAACTCATTTTGGACCAACACATTCCCTTGGCAGCCGCCAGCTGGCTGCTGGTGGCCTGGGTGTTCACCGTCAAGCTCAAAGTGGATTTGTGCATTCAGGCGACCGGTGGTTTATGCCAGTGAATGCGCCGCTGGGTCGCTGGCAATTGTTTGCGCTGCGCTGGCGCGCCAAGCTGATGATCACGCTGGGCCTGCGAGCACGCGCCATGGACGTGTTCCGGCAAATCCTTGCCCGCCAGCCCGGCGATGTGCAGGCCATCAACAGCCTGGCCTACGATGCGCTGCAGTCGGGCCATCCGGCGCAGGCCCTGCCTTTGTTCGAGCGTGTCACAGAACTGGCCCCCGAGCTCTCCAATTCCCATTTCAACCTGGCATTTGTCTGCGAGGAGCTGGGCCATCTGGAGCGCGCCGAAGCCGGCTTTCGCGCGGCCATCGCCATCGAAGAAAAGATGGACCGCGCCTGGTACGGCCTGGGCCTGGTGCTGGTGCGCCTGGGCCGCCATGCGGAGGCGCTGGTCGCGCTCAAACGCAACTCCAAGCTGCAACCCATGAGCCCGCACGCCTGGTACCAGATGGCTCGCATCCACGTGGATTTGAAGCAACCCGAAGAGGCCGTGCGTTTGATCCGCCACCTCAAGGGGTTTGAGCCCAAAGTCGCAGCCCAATTGGAGCGCGAAACCGGCCTCAAGGCAGGGCAGCCCCTGTAAGGGGGCAACATTTTGGAGAGTCGGTAGTGAGTTGAGACAAGAGCGTTGGTCGGTCAATTAATCAATCAAAAAGGAGCAAAGATGCAACTGACAGCACGGCACCAGGAATACTGGCGCAAAAACCTTCGAATAACGGGCATCCTGTTGGCGATATGGTTCGTCGTCACCTTTGTGGCCGCCTATTACGCGCGGGAAATGACCTTCAACTTCTTCGGCTGGCCGTTCTCCTTCTGGGTGGCCGGGCAAGGGGCGTTGATCGTGTATTGCCTGATCATCTGGTATTACGCCCGGTACATGAACAAGCTGGACATTGAATACGATGTCCATGAAGGCGAAGGAGATTAATCATGTTCGGAAACGAAAAACAAACCCAAAGCGAATTCAAGACCGGCCTGAACAAGGTCTACACCTGGTACACCGGGGGCTTCATTGTCTTCGTGCTCATCGTCGCCGTGCTCGAGCAGATGGGCCTGCCGCGCAACTGGATCGGTTATCTGTTCCTGGCCGCCACGGTGCTGCTTTACGCCGGCATTGGCGTGATGAGCCGCACCAACGACGCGGCCGAATATTACGTGGCCGGGCGACGCGTGCCCGCCATGTACAACGGCATGGCGACGGGGGCGGACTGGATGTCTGCCGCCTCGTTCATCGGCATGGCCGGCACGCTGTACCTCACCGGTTTCGGGGGCCTGGCCTTCATTCTGGGCTGGACCGGCGGTTATTGCCTGGTGGCGCTGTTCCTCGCGCCGTACCTGCGCAAATTCGGCCAATTCACGATCCCGGACTTTCTGGGTGCGCGATTTGAAGGCAACCTGCCGCGTTTGATTGGCATTCTTGGCGCCATTTTGTGCTCGTTCACCTATGTGGTGGCGCAGGTTTATGGCGTGGGCCTGATCACCACACGGCTGACCGGCCTGGCTTTTGAGGTGGGCATTTTTGCCGGACTGGCCGGCATTTTGGTGTGCTCATTCCTGGGCGGCATGCGCGCGGTGACTTGGACACAAGTGGCGCAGTACATCATCCTGATCGTCGCGTACCTGCTGCCGGTGATCTGGCTGTCTGTGAAACACACGGGCATTCCGGTTCCGCAAGCGGTGTATGGCGCCACACTTGAGAAGATCACGGCCAAAGAAGCGCTCCTCTTGAAAGATCCCAAGGAACTTGAAGTTCGGGCCATCTTCAAGGCGCGCGCTGACGAAGCGGCTGAAAAACTCAAAGACGTGCCTGCTGCGCTGGCTGCCGACAAAGCTGCCGCACAGAAGAAGGTCGATGACCTGAAGGCCGCCAACGGCCCGGTGGCTGACATCAAGGCCGCAGAGGCCGCCCTGGCCGCCTTGCCCAAAGACGTCACCGCAGCCCGAGCCGCGTATTCGGCTGCCCGAACCTCGAACACCGCCCGCGCTGCACCGCCGATTCGACACGCGCAGCCATTCCCAGGCGCCACCGAAGCTGCCCAGGACATCGCGCGCAAGAACTTCCTGGCGTTGGTGTTCTGCCTGATGATCGGCACGGCAGCCCTGCCGCACATCCTGATGCGTTATTACACGACGCCTTCAGTGAAAGAAGCGCGGGAGTCGGTGAGCTGGTCGCTGTTCTTCATCTTCCTGCTGTATTTCACGGCACCGGCCCTGGCGGTGTTGGCGAAGTTCGAGGTCTACACCGTGCTGGTCAACACCCCGTTTGACAAATTGCCGGAGTGGATCGCGCGCTGGACGGCGGTAGACCGAACCCTGCTCTCCGTGGTTGACCTCAACAAAGACGGTATCCTGCAACTGGCGGAGTTGTCCATCGGCGGCGACATCATCGTGCTGGCCACGCCTGAAATCGGCGGCCTGCCCTATGTGGTCTCCGGCATGGTGGCTGCTGGCGGCCTGGCGGCTGCGCTTTCCACGGCTGACGGCTTGTTGTTGACGATTGCCAACGCCTTGTCGCATGACCTGTATTACAAGATTCTTGACCCGAACGCCACCACGGCCCGCCGCGTGATGGTTTCCAAGATGTTGTTGCTGGTGGTGGCCTTGGCGGCGGCGTATGTGGCGGCGCAGAAACCGGCGGACATCCTGTTCCTCGTTTCTGCGGCGTTCTCATTCGCGGCGGCAACCTTCTTCCCGGCGCTCACTTTGGGCATCTTCTGGAAGCGGGCCAATAAATGGGGCGCGTCACTGGGCATGCTGGCAGGTCTTGGAACCACCTTCTATTACATGTGCCAGACCCAGCCATGGCTGTATTCGCTGACGCACAACGGCTCGCTCACACCAGAGATCCTGAAGGCCAACATCTGGTGGGACATCCAGCCAATCTCAGCCGGCCTGTTTGGCGTGCCGGCGGCGTTCATCGTCACGATTGTGGTGTCGCTGTTGACCAAAGCGCCTGGAAGAGACATCCAGGAGCTGGTTGAACATGTGCGTTACCCAAGCCTGGACGGCCGGGTGTCCGCTGGAAGCGCGGCGCACTGAACAGACTCCGTGCGTTGAAGCAAAACCCCGTCACCGTTGTGGCGGGGTTTTTTTTTGGCCCCGGACCTCAGGCGCCCAGGGCTGCGATGCTGAACTCTTCGGCTTTCTTAACGGAGCGGGCAGTGGCCAGCAAAACCCGGATCTCCTGCACCTTGGCCGCAAACTCCTGGCTGGTTTTGCAGCGCTCAAGTTGGATACACAGGGGCTCGCTGCCGGGGCCCATCCAGCCTTCAAGAAATTTCGTCGCCATCCGGATGGATGTCTGCAAATCTCTGACAGGCGCCCGAATCGGGACGGCTGCGGCGGCTGCTGCGGGTGGGGTCGCAACCGGGGTCGAAGGGGCCGAAGGGGATGCCGCCGCTGCGGCTCCTTGAGTTGGTGCTGCGGCTGGTTTGACCACCACACTCACGAAACCCAGCTGCTCCAGATGCGCCAGCAGTTCCAGGCCCTGGGCAACATCGGCGTTCAGGGCTGCCAGTTGGGCCACGGTTTTCGTGCCATCGACCATGATCAACAAGGTGCGGGCGCGCGCAAGCAGGGTTCGATCCCGCTCCTTGATCGCAAGCATGCCGGCTTCGGTCTTGCGAAGTTGGCTTGCGGGGTTCAACTCGGCCATATTTGATCTCCAGGAAGACTAGCCCATTGCCGCACACTGCGGGCCATATGACGGGTAATTGTCATTCAGCACCCGTCTTGCTGCAAGCAATCGCGGATTTGCCGTAAGTTTGTGTTGGCTTCCTGTCAGTCACGGTTGGTTTCAAGTCAGAGCAGGGTCAGTGCGCACTCGCACAATCCAACCCGGCCCTCATCTCGAGGATTGAAATTATTCAGGAGACAAACCCATGGCAACGTCTGTAGCAAGCAGGCCAATGAGCGAAACGGAAAAGAAGGTGATCTTCGCTTCGTCGCTTGGCACGGTATTCGAGTGGTACGACTTTTACCTGTTCGGCGTGATGTCGTCGATCATCGCGGCCAATTTTTTCTCCGCCCTGGATGAAAGCACACGCAACATTTTTGTGCTGCTGGCCTTCGCCGCCGGCTTCGCCGTGCGCCCCTTCGGCGCCTTGGTGTTCGGCCGGCTGGGCGACATGATCGGCCGCAAGTACACCTTCCTGGTCACCATCGTGATCATGGGCCTGTCGACGTTCCTGGTCGCGTTTCTGCCCACTTACCAGTCAGCTGGCATCATCGCTCCGATCATGCTGATCGCCTTGCGCATGTTCCAGGGCCTGGCCCTGGGCGGTGAATACGGTGGCGCAGCAACGTATGTGGCCGAACACGCACCTCAAGGCAAACGTGGCGCTTACACCGCGTGGATCCAGACCACAGCGACGGTCGGCTTGATGCTGGCTTTGATGGTGATCCTTGGCACGCGCACCTATTTCGGCGAAAAAGAGTTTGCTGAATGGGCCTGGCGCGTGCCTTATGCCTTGTCTGGCATCTTGTTGCTCATCTCGGTCTGGATTCGCCTCATGCTCAACGAGTCGCCTGCCTTTGCCAAAATGAAGGCCGAGGGCAAGACATCCAAAGCGCCGCTGTCCGAGTCTTTCGGCCAATGGAAGAACCTGAAGGTCGTGATTCTGGCGCTGATCGGTTTGACCGCCGGCCAGGCTGTGGTCTGGTATTCCGGCCAGTTTTACGCACTGTTCTTCCTGCAGTCTTTCCTGAAGGTGGACGGCCCGACCGCCAACGTGTTGATCGCTGTGTCCCTCGTCATCGGCACACCGTTCTTCATCTTCTTCGGTTCCCTGTCTGACAAGATTGGCCGCAAGCCGATCATCATGGCCGGCTGCCTGTTGGCCATCGTCACCTATTTCCCGCTGTTCAACGCGTTGACCACCTATGCCAACCCGAAACTGCAGGCGGCCATCCAGAAGGCACCCGTAACGGTCGAATCCGACGCTGCCAACTGCAACCTGATCCTGAACCTGACCGGCACCGCCAAGTTCACTTCGGCCTGTGATTTGGCCCGCGTTTACCTGTCCAACTCTGGCGTGAACTACGACTTGGTCACCAAAGCCGGTGCCGTGGCTACGGTCAAAGTGGGCGACAAGGCAATTACCGGTTACGACGCCACAGCCGCAACTGCCAAAGCCGAGAAGCCGCGTTTCGAGAAAGAAGTTCGCACCGCCCTGAATGACGCGGGTTATCCTGCCAAAGCCGACCCGATTCCTTTCGGTTCAAGCAACTGGTTCATGCTGGTGGCGATCCTGACCATCCTGGTGATCTATGTCA
Source organism: Rhodoferax sp. (assembly GCA_031397915.1). GTDB lineage: Bacteria > Pseudomonadota > Gammaproteobacteria > Burkholderiales > Burkholderiaceae_C > JANYCG01. The sequence continues at coordinate 19,836 of JANNMM010000198.1, forward strand.
CCATGGTCTACGGTCCCATTGCCGCCATGCTGGTGGAAATGTTCCCGACCCGCATCCGCTACACCTCGATGAGCTTGCCCTACCATATCGGCAACGGCTGGTTCGGCGGTTTCCTGCCGGCCATCTCGTTCTCGATCGTCGCGGCGCAGGGCAACATTTACAGCGGCTTGTGGTACCCGATCATCATCGCCTCCATGACTTTTGTCGTGGGCATGTTGTTCATCAAGGAAACCAAAGACGTTGACATCTACGCCAACGACTGACACCCTGGTGCATTGACCCCTGAGGCCCTCCAATGCGAGGGCCTTTTTTTTGAACTGGAGACTGTATGTGGAAAATTGTGATCGGATTTGTGGTTTTTGCGGCGCTCGCGGTCTGGATGCTGAGCAAAGGCGGCGACATCGACATGGGTGGTGAAAAACACGAAATCAGTGTCCCGCACGCGGCTGAGCCTGCCGCGTCCACCCCGGCGGCGCCTGCAAAACCCGCGTCAACACCGCAACTCTGAAACCGGCCCTGGGACAGAGATGGGAGTGCCTAGAATGTCTGGCCTCTACAGGAAAGACACCCACTCATGCCCCAGGGAATTATCCGCATCCGCGGAGCGCGCCAGCACAACCTCAAAAACCTCGACCTTGACATCCGCACCGGCGAGCTGACGGTGGTCACCGGCCCGAGCGGTTCGGGCAAATCCAGCCTGGTGTTCGACACCCTGTACGCTGAGGGGCAGCGGCGTTATGTCGAAACCTTCTCGGCGTATGCGCGCCAGTTCATGGACCGCATGGACAAACCTGCGGTAGACAAAGTCGAAGGTGTGCCGCCGGCCATCGCGATTGACCAGACCAATCCGGTGCGTTCGTCGCGCTCCACCGTGGGCACGATGACCGAGCTCAACGACCACCTCAAGCTGCTGTTTGCGCGCGCCGGAGCCCTTTTTGACCGCGACACCGCGCAGACCGTGCGGCACGACTCGCCCGAGAGCATTTACGCCGAATTGATGGCGAAGGCGCAGAACCAGCCCGAGCTTCGCATCGCTTTGACGTTCCCAGTCGAATTGCCAGGCAGCGCGACGCCCGAGGAAATTGAACAATGGCTGTCCGTCAGCGGCTTCACCCGCGTGCAGGCACAACGCGAGTTGGCCAGCGTCACAGCGCCGAGGAAAATTCTGGATGTGGTGGCCGACCGCTTCCGCCTTGCGACAACCGAGCGCGCACGGGTCGTCGAAGCGATTGAGGTCGCGCTCAAGCATGGCAGTGGGCGCATGTCGGCGTATGTGCAGGCGAGCGACGGAGCGCCAACCGCGGAGCCCTGGAAGTTTTCCACCGGTCTGCATTGCGCCGACAGCGATATCCGTTACGCCGACCCGATCCCGTCGATGTTCTCCTTCAATTCGGCGGTCGGCGCGTGTGAAACCTGCCGGGGCTTCGGCCGTGTAATTGGTGTCGATTACGGCCTGGTGATTCCGAACGACAAATTGACTTTGCGCTCGGGCGCTGTCAAACCGATGCAGACACCGGCCTGGGCCGAGTGCCAGGACGACCTGATGCGCCACGCCGAGGCGGCCGGGATTCCACGCGACACGCCTTGGTACAAGCTCAGCAAAGAGCACCAGTATTGGGTGGTCAACGGTTCACCGCACTGGAACGGCAAATGGAACCAGCACTGGTTTGGCATCAAGCGATTCTTCGAGTACCTGGAGACCAAAGCCTACAAGATGCACATCCGCGTGTTGCTGTCGAAATACCGCAGCTACACACCGTGCCCGGCGTGCCTGGGCGCGCGGCTGAAAACCGACAGCATGGTGTGGCGCGTTGGCAGCAAGCCGGATGCCGATGCGGTGCTGGAGCCCGGCAAACGTTTCATGCCGCAAGGCGTGAAATGGACCCGCGCACAGCTTGAAGGCATGCCCGGCCTGTCCCTGCATGATTTGATGACTTTGCCGATTGACCGCGTGCGCCAGTTCTTTGACCGGGTGTCGACCAGCCCGAACCGCGCCGCCCAGGAGGGCGAGTCACAAGCCCTGAAACTGCTGTTTGAGGAAATCGGCACCCGGCTCAAGTACCTGTGTGATGTCGGCATTGGTTATTTGACGCTGGACCGTCAAAGCCGCACCCTGTCGGGCGGCGAGGTGCAGCGCATCAACCTGACAACTGCGTTGGGTACCTCGCTCGTCAACACCCTGTTTGTGCTGGACGAGCCCAGCATTGGCCTGCACCCGCGCGACATGAACCGCATCATCGTGGCCATGCAACGCCTGCGCGACGCGGGCAACACGTTGGTGGTGGTGGAGCATGACCCGGCCGTGATGCTGGCGGCCGACCGGATGATTGATATGGGCCCCGGGCCGGGCGAGCGCGGCGGCCGTATCGTGTTTGATGGCTCCACAGAGGACTTGCGTGACGCCGACACACTCACCGGCGCCTACCTGGGCGGGCGAAAGCAGGTGGGTCTTGGGTTCAAACGCTTGGTGGCGGACAACGCGCCCAAGCTGATTCTGGAAAACGCGACTGAACACAACTTGAAGGGCGTGACGGTCGAGTTTCCGTTGAACTGCCTGGTGTGTGTCACCGGCGTGAGCGGCTCTGGAAAATCCACCTTGATTCAGGACGTATTGCACCCGGCATTGATGCGCCATTTTGGCAAAGCCACCGAGTCGCCCGGCGCGCATGGTCGCCTGCTGGGTGCCGATCATTTGAGCGAGGTGGTGTTCGTTGACCAATCGCCCATCGGCAAAACCGCGCGTTCCAACCCGGCCAGTTATGTCGGGGCCTGGGACGCCATCCGCGAAATTTTTGCCAACGCGCATTTGGCCAGGCAACGCGGCTACACCGCCACCAAATTCAGCTTCAACAACGGCGATGGCCGCTGCGCCATGTGCGGCGGCTCGGGCTTCGAGCATGTGGAAATGCAGTTCCTGAGCGACGTGTACCTGCGGTGCCAGGACTGCGACGGCAAACGTTACCGGCCAGAGATTCTGGAGGTGGTGATCGACCGGCGTTCGGCCGAAACCGCGCGCCTGACCAGCCTCAACGTGGCCGATGTGCTGAACCTCACTGTCAGTGAGGCCGCGCTGGTGTTTGAAAACGACCGCGACGTCATCCGCGCCTTGCAGCCGATCATCGACGTGGGGCTGGAGTACGTCAAACTCGGGCAACCGGTGCCGACCTTGTCCGGTGGTGAGTCTCAGCGCCTGAAGCTGGCCGGGTTTCTGGCCGAGGCTGCCAAAAGTGCGTCCAGCAGCCGCCAGCCGCTGGCACGGCGCGGCACCCTGTTCATGTTTGACGAGCCCACCACCGGCCTGCATTTCGACGACATTGCCAAACTCATGCGGGCCATGCGCAAGCTCCTGGGCGCGGGCCACTCCATCATCGTGATCGAACACAACCTGGATGTGATCCGCGCCAGCGACTGGCTGGTCGACCTCGGCCCCGAAGGCGGCGATGCCGGCGGCGAGGTGGTGGCCATTGGTACGCCGGACGATTTGCGGCAGCACGACACATCGCACACCGGCAAGGCCCTGCGTGACTACGAGCACGCGCTCGGGCGGGGCGCCCATTGGGTGGGTGAACAAAGTGTGGTCTGGAGCCGGGCACCGGCCCGAGTGCCGTCTGCCGCCGATGACAGCATCCAGATCGTCAACGCCAAAGAACACAACCTGAAGTCGCTGAGCGTCAACATTCCGCGCGGCAAGTTCAATGTGATCACGGGGGTGAGCGGTTCCGGCAAATCGACCCTGGCGTTTGACATTTTGTTCAACGAAGGCCAGCGCCGCTACCTGGAGTCGCTCAACGCCTATGCCCGCAGCATCGTGCAGCCGGCCGGTCGGCCGGAGGTGGACGCCGTTTACGGCATTCCCCCCACGGTGGCGATTGAGCAGCGCCTCTCGCGCGGCGGGCGCAAAAGCACGGTGGGCACGACCACCGAAGTCTGGCACTTTCTGCGCTTGCTGTTTGTGAAACTCGGCACCCAGCATTGCATTCACGACGGCGCAGCCGTTGCGCCACAAACCCCGGACAGCATCGCCGCACAACTGCTCAAAACCTTTCGCGGCCAGCACATTGGCCTGTTGGCGCCCTTGGTGATGAACCGAAAGGGTGTCTACACCGAGCTGGCCGACTGGGCGCGTCCGCGCGGCTTCACGCACCTGCGTGTGGACGGCAACTTCCTGCCCACCACGCACTTTCCGCGCATCGACCGCTTCAAGGAGCACACCATCGAGCTGCCCGTGGTGAGCCTGGACGTCTCGCCGGAGCGCGAGTCGCGCCTGCGCGAAGCACTGGCACAGGCACTCGCCCATGGCAAGGGTGTAGTGCACGTGTTGAGCGAACTTGCTGGCTTGAAGGAAGCCATGCTGGACGGCACCCCGACAGCTGCGATTGGCAAGCTGGACGTTTTCTCCACCATCCGGGCTTGCCCGGTTTGCGCCACGTCCTATGTCGAGCTGGACCCGCGGCTGTTCTCTTACAACAGCAAACACGGCTGGTGCAAGGAGTGTGTCGGTACCGGCGTGCGCCTCTCCAAAGAGCAGCGCAAGGCGCTGGACGATTCGGTCAAGTCCGATGACGCTTCCGGTCGTGAAAAGACCTTTGCCGAGCCCGAACTGGACGACGTGGCCGAGGCCGCCTGCACCGCCTGCAACGGCACCCGACTGAACCCGACCGCGCGGGCCGTCAAATTCGCCGGCGTGGGCATCACCGAGCTGGCGCGCCTGAGCGTGAGCGACATCCGCCAGTGGGTAACCGAATTGCAGGGCGCGGGTAGCATGAGCCAGCGTGAAACCGACATCGCGCACGACCTGATTCCCGAGATCAAGAGCCGGCTTGCGTTTCTCGAAGAGGTGGGCCTGGGTTACCTCACGCTGGACCGTGGCGCGCCCACCCTGAGTGGCGGCGAGGCCCAGCGCATCCGGTTGGCGGCGCAACTGGGCAGCAATTTGCAGGGCGTGTGTTACGTGTTGGATGAGCCCACCATCGGCCTGCACGCGCGCGACAACAAGGTTCTGCTGGGCGCTCTGAAAAACCTGAGTGACCAAGGCAATACGCTGGTGGTAGTGGAGCACGACGAAGACACCATCCGCGCAGCCGATCACATCATTGACATCGGCCCCAGCGCTGGCAAACGCGGTGGGCGCCTGGTGGCCGAAGGCAGCGTGAAGACCATCCAGAAGGCGAAAGAATCCCAAACCGGGCGCTACCTGTTGCACGCCATGAAACACCCGGTGCAGGCGCGCCGGCCGATGGTGAAACCCAACTGGCTAACCGTTCGCGGTGCGACCCTGCATAACCTTCAGGGCATCTCGGCACAGGTCCCGCTCGCGCGTCTGGTGGCCGTGACGGGCGTCAGTGGTTCGGGCAAGTCGACCCTGGCACGGGACGTGTTGCTGGCCAACGTGCAAATGGTGGTGCAGAAACGCAGCACCAAAGCCGGCCGCGATGCGTTGGCGGGTGGTGAGAAGATCAACTGGACCGGCTGTTCAGAGGTGAGCGGTTTTGAGGGTGTTGACCGCGTGCTTGAAGTGGACCAGACGCCCATCGGCAAAACCCCACGCAGTTGCCCCGCTACTTACATCGGTTTTTGGGACATCATCCGCCGGCTTTTCGCCGACACGCTGGAGGCCAAGGCGCGCGGTTACGCCGCCAACCGCTTCAGTTTCAATACGGGCGACGGCCGCTGCGCCAGTTGCGAAGGGCAGGGCATCCGCACGGTGGCGATGAGTTTCCTGCCCGACGTGAAAGTGTTGTGCGAAACCTGCAAGGGCGCGCGTTTCAACCCCGAGACACTGGCTGTCACCTGGCGCGGCAAAAACATTGGCGACGTGTTGCAGATGGAAGTCGACGAAGCGGTGGCGTTTTTCGGCGCCATGCCAGCCATCAGCCACCCGGTGCAACTGCTCCAAGACGTGGGTCTGGGTTACCTCACGCTGGGCCAGCCTTCACCCACCCTGAGCGGCGGCGAGGCGCAACGCATCAAACTGGTGACGGAGCTCTCCAAGGTTCGCGACGACATCACGAGACGTGGCCAGAAACCGCCGCACACGCTGTATGTGCTGGACGAGCCCACGGTGGGCCTGCACATGGCCGACGTGGAAAAACTCATCAAGGTCTTGCACCGCCTGGTCGATGGCGGCCACAGTGTGGTGGTGATCGAACATGACCTGGACGTGATCGCCGAAGCCGATTGGGTGATTGACCTCGGCCCCGAAGGCGGGGATGCGGGCGGCCGCATTGTGGTTGCGGCCACGCCGGAACAGGTGGTGGCAGCGGACTCACACACGGGTCTGGCGCTCAAAGCGGTGCTGGCGCGGGTGTAGCGGGCAAGGGCCAATTGCGATCTCGACTATATTGTGTTAAAATTGTATTTAAAGTAATAAATAGATCAAAATATATATAAATTTAACTAAATAAAAGTAGCATTAAAATTAATAAATTTGTGACTTGAATAGAATTATTTCTCTTGCAAATTTATTGAAATAATATAATTTCGTACCTTACTGGTGCGCTAACACCAAGACACAACGCCACTTTTGCCCAATTTCTGCCAAGTGCCGGCGCCTTCATGGTGTACGCTGTAGCCCATTCCACCTGCACAGGCCTGTCCCATGAGCAAAACGCCCACCCACCTGCATGAGCACCCGACGGATCACGGCCATGCGCACGCAACGGCCGGGCAAGCCGCATGGAAACACGACGGTGTGCGCGTCATCCCCGGCGACCGGCTCGACGGCAACACCGCCCAGACACCGGGCATGGACCGCAAAGCGGCGATCAATTTCGCCCGTGTCGGCGCGCAAAAACTCTGGGCCGGCACCGTCACCATCCATGCCAACGCCAAAACCGGCGCGCACCACCATGGGCACCTGGAGAGCGTGATCTACGTGCTGAAAGGCCGTGCGCGCATGCGCTGGGGCGAGGCGCTGGAATTTACCGCCGAGGCCGGGCCGGGCGACTTCATTTACGTGCCGCCTTATGTGCCGCACCAGGAAATCAATGCCAGCGCCACCGAAGTGCTGGAATGTGTGTTGTGCCGCAGTGATGGCGAGGCAGTCGCCGTCAACCTGGCGATCACACCCGCTGAGCAGCCGGAAAACGTTTTATGGGTTGACCCGACCCATCCCACCGGGGCCACCTGAGCCCGCCTCAAGCAGGGCGCGCGCCAGTTGCGCAAAACCGGCGCCGCGCGCGCCGTGTGTGACATAACGCGGCCGGTAGTCCAATTGCGGTAGGAAACGTTCGATGTTGGCCACGCCCACGCTGTGTTTGAAGTGCTGGAACATCGCCTCGTCATTGCCTGAATCGCCGACAAACACCCAGGCGTCGAGTTCGCGGGCCAAATCCACACCCCACAGCTCGCGCGCGATCCAGCAGGCGCCGCGCCATTTGTCAAAGTCGCCAAAACAGCCGTGGATGTGGATGCTGCTCACACTGGTGCGCATGCCCTCGTCGCGCAAAATCGCCAGCACTTTTTGCACGGTGTCGGCCGGCAAACGGGCGTGTTCGTTGTAGTCGAAAGCCAGATCCGTCTCGCGGCCCGCGCTGTCGCTCGAAATCGCCACGCCCGGCAGCTCACGCAACACTCGTGTTGCCACTTCTTGCATTCGCGCCGTGTTGGATTGGCGGGTTGTAGCGCCTTCTTGATATATTTTTGATAGCAAACTATCGCCATTTGACCTGACTTCATTGCTTGTTTTTCTGTAAACAAGTGCCACAGAGCCGTTTTCGGCCACAAAAGCGTCAACAGGCCATTTAATCGTACCCAATTTGGGGTTGTTTGGATTTTGACTGCCCGCGGCAAACGGCGCGCACCAGCCTACGGGCCGACCGGTGATGGCGACCACCTTCAGCCCCGCCGCTTTGAGAGCAGCCAAGGCTTGCAGCGCATCGGGCGTGATGGCACCGTCGGTCGTCAGCGTGTCGTCAATGTCGGTGAAGACGCCGACGATGTGGCGGCGCTGGTCAATGGGCCATTCACGCAAAAGATTCATGTTGTTTTTCGCCGGGCCGCCCCAAGAAAAATGCGCCCCCTCGGGGGGCAGCGACGACACGAAGTGCGGGAGCGTGGGGGCGTCACGACATCAGAGCCAGCCCGGCATGTTCCCGCAGCGGATGGAAGTGGATTTTCGGAAAACGCTCCTGCGCCAGCCGCACGTCATACGGCGAGGTGCACAAAAACGCCAGGGTGTTCGCCGCGTCGCGCGCCATGCGCAGCGGGTAGGCCTCGACAAAGGTTTTCAGC
>JANNMM010000208.1:0-3610 GCA_031397915.1 Rhodoferax sp.
GCCTTGCAGGCTGCTTATGTGTCGCAACAGCAAACCGTGGACAACGCCACCAAACTGCGTGCATCCCTGGACGCGCTGGCTGCCGACACGCAACGCGCGGCGGATGGCGGCAATGCCAACGCCAAGTTGCTGGTCGACGAGTTGCGCAAACGCGGCATCACGATTTCCACAACCGCCAACAGCGCGTCGCCTGCTTTAAAACCGTAAGCTGAGCAGTGGCTGGCCCCTCAGGGTTATTGCCGCGCCATTTCCAATTGCGCCACAGCGTTGTCTGGCAACCCTTTTTGCGCTTGTAGCGTCACGGTCACGCTGAACAGCTTGCCGGTGAATTCAAACGGCGCGGCGTAATGTGAGACCGGACTGCCGCGGTCACGGCCGATGTCCAGGCCGCTCCAAGAGATCATGGTGGTGAAGCCAAATCGCATTGACGCGCTGGCCACCTCGTCGCCGTCGACAAAGAGTGAGGCTTGGCGGCTGCTGGGCACCATGACGCGGCCCAGGTGCGGCAGCGGTGGCGTCAGCACCATCGGGCCCAAGGCCATGGTCATGGACAACTTGTGGCGGCCCGTGGGCAAGCGCGATTCGGATCGCAGCAGCTGGTGCACACCACCCACGTTCTGGTCGTAAACAAGGTGGCCATCCTGGACGTACAGGCAGTAGCCACTGGTGGCGTCGCCGTGGGCCAGCAGCACGCCTTTACAGCCGCTCGGGGGGATCCGCACGTCGGCCTCGATCAGGTAGTCTCGCGCCCGCACATCGGGGCATACGTCTGTGGGCAAGTGGCCCATGCCCGCATGAAAAACAAAATCCCTGCGGGGTGCGTGGTAGCGCCGCGCGCTGTCGGCAAAGCGGGCACCGAAGCGGTCGTCCAGTGGCAACACCTGGTTGGCTTCTGCTTGTCGCCACCACAGGTTTTTGAGCTGCGCCAGTTTCTCCGGGTGGGCGGCGGCGAGGTCGTGGTTTTCAGCGAAGTCCTGGTCCAGGTGGTAGAGCTCCCAGGTGTCAGCGTCAAACGCGGTGCCAATCGGGTGGAAGGCGACGGCTTTCCAGCCTTCAGCCCAGACGCCGCGGTGACCAAACATTTCAAAATATTGGGGCACCGAGCGCGCAGGCGCGTTGGCCTGGTCCAGACTCGCCCGGAAACTCTCGCCGGTGATCGGCATCTGAGCCACGCCATTGATTGACGCGGGCGCTGCCACGCCGCACAGTTCCAGCAAGGTTGGCGCCAGATCTGACGCATGGCGAAAACCATGGCGCAACTCTCCCCGTGCCGCAATGCCTTTGGGCCAGCACATCAACAGCGGGTCGCGGATGCCGCCGCCATGCGTGTTCTGTTTGTAGCGCTTCAAGGGCGTGTTCGCCGCCATGGCCCAGCCGTGCGGAAAATTGCTGTGTGTATCGGGCCCGCCGATGTCGTCAATGCGGCGGATTTTCTCGGCCAGGTCTTCAGGTTTGAGGTTGTAGGGCCCCATGGCATTGACCATGCCCAATGGGCCGCCTTCCTGGCTCGCGCCGTTGTCGGAGAGCACCAGCACCAGCGTATTGCTTGCCATGCCGGCGGTTTCAAGGTGCGCCATCAGGCGGCCAATCTGCGTGTCGGCGTGTTCCAGCATCGCCGCGTAAGCCGATTGCAGGCGCGTGAACAGGCGCCGCTCATCGGGCGTGCAAGCCTCCCACGGTTTCACGCTGTCATTGCGGGGCGGCAGCTTGGTGCCGGCGGGAACGATGCCCATCGCCTTCTGGCGCGCCAACCGCTCTGCGCGCTCCACATCCCAGCCGCGATCAAACACCGCGTCATACGATTTGATGAGATCCATCGGCGCCTGGTGCGGCGCGTGGCAAGCGCCCAGGGCCAGCCAATGCAGCCACGGTGCCTGGAGTGCGTCGGCCTGGTGTTCGGCCAGATAACGAATGCTTTGGTCCACCAGGTCCTCGGTGAGGTGGTAGCCCGTTTCAAAGGTGCCTGGCGCGTCGACGTGGGTGTTGTCGCGCACCAACTCGGGCGAATACTGGTCGGTCTCGGCGTCCATGAAGCCATAAAAGCGGTCAAACCCGCGGCCCAGCGGCCAGCCGTCATAAGGCCCGCCCGGACCGCTTTGCGTGAGCGGCGTCACATGCCATTTGCCGGCGAAAGTGTTGCGCCAGCCGTGTGGCCACAACATCTCGGCGATGGTTCCCGCTTCTTTGCTGATCTTGCCGCGGTAGCCCGGAAATCCGCTGTCGAAATTCGCCAGGCAACCCATGCCCACCGCGTGGTGATTGCGCCCGGTGAGCAAGGCCGCGCGCGTGGTGGAACACATCGCCGTGGTGTGAAAACCGGTGTATCGCAGTCCACGTGCGGCGATCGCGTCGATGTGTGGCGTGCGGATGGGAGAGCCATAACAGCCAAAATCCGAGAACCCGACGTCGTCGAACAGGATCACCAGGATGTTCGGTGCACCCGGCGCTCGCGTGGGCGCGGCGGGCCAATGCGGCGTGGACTCGGCAATTGTTTTGCCAATGACGGCCAGGTCTGCCACGGCGGTGCCCCTCAGCTTGGCAGGCTCGCTGCATCGACGACGGGGAAGTTCCCCGCAAAGCGATCGAGCAGCCCAAAAAACGTGGCCGGCAGCATCACGTTGCCGTCGATCTTCAGCTTGCCTTCAGCAACGGCCTGCATCGGGGGCAACTGCTGCTGCAGCATCGCCTCCAGCGTTTTGCGGGTGAGCGTGAGCGACACATCGGCCTGCGGCTTCGCGTCTTTCTGGATGCTGCTCAAGGCCCCGTTCGATAGCTCGACCAGCCAATGCTCATCCAAATCGGTGAACAGCCATGCCATCGTGAAAGCCTGCTTGCCGGCTTTCGTCGCATTGAGCCGAATGGCCAGCGCGTCAAACAGCATGGCATTCGTCAGCGCGTTGATGAGCGAATTGCCCATCACGGCGCCCGCCCTGGGCGGTCCGTTGCGGTATTCGTGCGCGCCCAGCAGGTAGGCGTTGCGCCAGGTGGCCGATTCAGCCTGGAAGCCCATTTGCTCCAGCGCAGCCGCCGCCAGTTCGCGTGCGCCTGGGTGTTCTGGCTCAGCGTAAACCGCGTGTTTCATCAGCTCGGCTACCCAGCGGTATTCGCCTCTATCAAAGTCCGTTTTGGCGCGCTGCATCAGCGCATCGATGCCACCCATGTAGTCCACATATTTCTTGGCAACCGGCACCGGCGGCAGGTTGTGCAAGTTGGCCGGGTGCGCGTCATACCAGCTCAAATAACGCTGGTACACCGCCTTCACGTTGTGCGACACCGTGCCGTAGTAGCCGCGCGCATGCCAGCGTTTGGAGAGGCCCGCAGGCATCACAAACGCCTCTGATATCTCGGCGGGCTTCAGGCCGTGGCTCATCATGCGCACGGTCTGGTCGTGCAACACGCGGTACAAATCGCGCTGCTCGGCGAGAAACCGGCACACCGCCGCGTTGCCCCACATCGGCCAATGGTGCTGCGCCAGCACCACGTCGCTGCGCGGGCCGTAGCGGTGCAGGGCCACATGTAAATATTTCGACCACGCCAGCGAATCACGCTCAGACGCATGGCTCTGGCCCTGCCCGGCACCACGGAAGCACCGCATTTCGACCGTGCGGCC
>JANNMM010000228.1:0-3064 GCA_031397915.1 Rhodoferax sp.
GAGGCGCAGCACGCCGGTTTTGGTTTCTTCGGTCACGCCGAAGATGATTTTCAGACCACGGCTGTTCCAGGTCGGGTCTTGAGCGAGCTTGGACTTGATCGAATTGTAGATGCAGATTTAGTCTTAGCTGCCGGGCTTCGCTAGCAGGCTGGCGTCTAGCTCGGCCTTGGTGCCGAGGTGCATCAACAACGTGGCATCGCCGCCATCGTCCAGAATCATGTTGGGGCCTTCGGCGGCGGTGCCTTTTTTGCCGTCGAATTCAAAAATGCGGTGGGTGTAGTCCCAATAATCCACCAGGTTTTCACCCTTGTAGGCAAATACCGGCGTGCCGGCGGCCACCAGGGCGGCTGCGGCATGGTCTTGCGTGGAGAAAATGTTGCACGAGGCCCAGCGCACGTCGGCGCCCAGTGCTTGCAAGGTTTCGACCAGCACGGCGGTTTGAATCGTCATGTGCAGGCTGCCGGTGATGCGCGCGCCCTTGAGCGGCTGCGCCTTGGCGAATTCTTCGCGGATCGACATCAGGCCGGGCATTTCGGTCTGGGCAATGTTCAGCTCTTTGCGGCCCCAGGCGGCAAGGCTCAGGTCGGCAATCGCGTAGTCCTGGTTTTTGATGGGTTTCAATACGGCGCTCATGGTTCACTCCAAAGGTTAGTCAAAAATAATTTTGAAAACCACAGGTCAGCGACGTGAAGCTGCAGGGTGTTTGGAACAGCCTCACCTCACAGACCAGTGGGTGAGCGCAGTTGGTGCTCGGAACACCATGAAACTGGTGGACCATGCGGCCCGAGCCTCGTTCACCTTGTTGTGAACTGCAACGCTCCTCGGAAGCCTGAGATTCTACCTATTCCGGAATTACCATGGGATTGAGTACCGGGCCGCCTTGACGGCGGCATCCCTTGAACCCGTTCACCTCAAGATCCAGACCCACAGGCGTGAAGCAAGGCATCATGAAAAAAGCCTTCGCAGCGTGCTGGCCTGCGAAGGCTATATATCAAAACAGGTGCTTGCCGTCGAAACCGGCCTCCCTACCTGAATTACCTTGCGTGCGTCCTGCGGCGGGCTAGGCCCAATCCGAACAATCCGATCCCAAACAGGACCAATGTAGCGGGCTCAGGTACCTGGTTGTTGTTGCAAGGCGGTTGACCAGGCAAGCCGCAGCCAATTTGAGTGCCGGCGCCGCCGCCTAGCACCACCGCACGGCCTGCGGTGCCCGCTGGGCTGGTAGTCGCGACCAACACCTGTAAACCGCCGAACGTGCCTTCAAAATAATTGTGCCACGGCGTAGCTCCTTGGATATCCGGATCGGTCAATCCTGGAAAAGCACTTGCTCCGGCAGAAGTGAGGGCAATAGGGGCATTACCGCCACCTTCAACCGGGATAATGCCCGGAATCAACGTCGTCAACCAACCCCACGCACCAGCTGTAGCGCCCTCGCCGTGCGCGAACAAACCACCGCCCGCGTTCGGATTGCCCGCTCCACCAACAAAGGTATTGATGGCCGCTGCGTTGGCATTCAGCACGGCCAATTCCACAGAGGTCATACCGCCAGAGGTATTGCCTCCGGTTGGAAAGTAGAGCAAGCCGGTGTTTGCCAAGGTGCGTGACAGCGTTCCGGCAAAATAGTCGGTGATTGAGACGCTCCCGTCGATGGTTTCTCGGGTCCACCCCGCAGGTTTGGTAGCAAGGTCAAACGCAGAGGCAAAGGCCGACTGTGTGTTTCCCGTACAACCCAAACAAACCGCCACCGTATTGCCATTGCCAACCTGGGGCAGAAGATTTTCAAACCCACGCTGAAAATATTCCCAGCCGCTGACGTTAACCCCGCCGCTCAAGAAACCATGCTCTTCGGCGTCAGTGCCATCAATGATCACCGGGCCCGCCAAGGCGATTCCACTCAACCCGAAAGACAGGCTCAACGCCGCCGCAATCAGAAGTTTTTTCACGATACCTCCTACACAAAGTAAAAGCAAAGAAAAAAATGAAAGAATCACGCCCTAACGACGAAGAAACTTGCATCCCTCAACCATTGGGGACAGACCGGATTGAAATGCCATTTCTCAATCGCGACTGCCCTTAGAAATACTTAAGCAATATATATGCCAACAAATGCTAATTCAAAAAATCTATTTAACGTCAATGCGTTAGCGTGATCGGCCTGAGCAGCAGCGGCTGATCGGAGGAGATTCTTCGCGAAATTGTAAAAATTTTCGACATACCGACATACTATTTCTGAGCGGCAAATATGAGACGGTTGCGATTTGCCGTACTGCCTTGATCGAGGGGAAGCGGTGTGGTGTCCTGCAGCTTGCTAAATCGTTCCAGTTAAGGCTCGCACGGCGTGTACCTGCCATGGTGGAGTCGTTGGGCGCGAACGTCCTGCTCCCCTTGAAAGTCGTTGCCGTTTAGGCGGCGATGGTCACCCTTGACACCCCCGCTAAAATCCAATGCCTGCACTCGGCGGCCGATTCAGACCTGAATGGGTCGCCATTGCGGGTTTCTACGACCTGTTTTTTGCCTTGACGATGGCGACGTCGTCTTAGCGCTGCCATGGCTCAAGCCTCTGGATTCCCCGCGCGCCTCGCACCTTGATTTTTTTTGGATTTTTGCCTTGTCATTCCTCGCCGAAACCCGCCGCCGCCGCACCTTTGCCATCATCTCCCACCCGGACGCCGGCAAAACCACGCTGACTGAAAAACTCCTGCTGTTCTCGGGCGCAATCCAGATCGCCGGCTCCGTGAAGGCGCGCAAAGCGACACGCCACGCCACGTCTGACTGGATGGAAATCGAAAAACAGCGCGGTATTTCGGTGGCGTCGAGCGTGATGCAAATGGCCTACCGTGACCATGTGGTGAACTTGCTGGACACACCGGGGCACAAGGACTTCTCTGAAGACACCTACCGCGTGTTGACGGCGGTGGACTCTGCCTTGATGGTGATCGACGCCGCCAACGGCGTTGAGGCGCAAACCCGCCGCCTGATCGAGGTTTGCCGACAGCGCGACACGCCGATCATCACGTTTGTGAACAAGATGGACCGCGAGGTGCGCGAGCCGCTGGACATCCTG
>JANNMM010000257.1:0-26873 GCA_031397915.1 Rhodoferax sp.
GCCGAGCTGGCCAAGCAACGCGCCTTCGCCGTGCGCGACCTGCTCAAGATCATCGGTGTGCCCGAAGACAAGATCGAGCTCAAAAAGCCCGAGGACATCAAAGCCGGCGCCACCTCGGCCTCTGAAGGCCGCCGTGTGGAAGTGACCTTGATGTAAATTACCCATATGGGTTATGCAGAGAGGCCCGCCGTTGCGGGCCTTTCTTTTTGCCGGAGCCAAAACCATGCAACTCAACTTCATTGCCAATCGCCCTGTTCCCGGCAGCAGTGGCCGCACCATTGCCGTGATCGACCCCTCTTACGGCGAGCCATTTGACGAAATCCAGCGCTCCAATGCCGACGACATCGACGCCGCCGTGAAGGCCGCGCGCCAGTGCCTCAACGCGGTCTGGTGCAAATTGAGCGGTGCCGAACGCGGCCGCCTTCTGATGAAGCTGTCGGTGGCTGTGAGTGAACACGCCGAGGAGCTCGCGCAAATCGAACAACGCGACTGCGGCAAACCCACCGCCCAGGCGCGCGCCGACGCGGCAGCACTGGCCCGCTATTTCGAGTTTTACGCCGGCGCCTGCGACAAATTTCATGGCGAGACGATCCCCTACCTCGACGGATACAGCGTGCTCACCTGGCGCGAAGCACATGGCGTCACCGGCCACATCATCCCGTGGAACTACCCGATGCAGATTTTTGGCCGCAGCGTCGGCGGCGCGCTGGCGGCGGGCAACGTGTGTGTGGTCAAGCCGGCCGAAGACGCCTGCCTCTCGCTGCTGCGGGTTGCGCAATTGGCGGCAGAAGTGGGTTTTCCGGCCGGTGCCATCAACATCGTCACCGGTTTGGGCCACGAGGTCGGCGACGCGCTGGCGCGCCATGCCGGCATTGACCACATCAGCTTCACCGGCAGCCCGAAAGTGGGCACGCTGATCCAGCAGGTCGCCGCCGAGCGGCATTGCCCGGTGACGCTGGAGCTCGGTGGCAAAAGCCCGCAGATCGTGTTCGCCGACGCCGACCTGGACGCCGCCATCCCCATGGTCATCAACGCCATCGTACAAAACAGCGGGCAGACCTGTTCTGCAGGTTCACGGCTACTGGTTGAGCAGGCGGTCTACGAGCCGATGCTGGCGCGCCTGGGCGCCGCGTTTGAAAACCTGCGCGCGGGCCCGGCCGCGATGAACCTCGACCTCGGCCCCCTGATCCGCCAGACGCAGCAACAACGCGTGTGGGACTTCCTCTCCGACGCGCAAGTGGCCAACATTCCCATGGTGGCCCAGGGCAGCGTGGTGGACGAAGCGCCGCAAAGCGGCTATTACCAGGCCCCGACCTTGCTGCGCGACGTGCCGGTGATGCACCGGCTGGCGCAGGAAGAGGTGTTTGGCCCGGTGCTCTGCGCCATGAGTTTCAAGGACGAAGACGAGGCCGTGTATCAGGCCAATGCCACCCAGTTCGGATTGGTCGCGGGCATCTGGAGCCGCGACGGCGCCCGCCAGTTCCGCATCGCCAAACGTGTGAAGAGCGGGCAGGTGTTCATCAACAACTATGGCGCCGGTGGTGGTGTGGAGCTGCCGTTTGGAGGCGTCAAATCCAGCGGTTACGGGCGCGAAAAGGGTTTCGAAGCCTTGCACGGATTCACCACTTTGAAAACAGTGGCGATCAAACACGGGTAGCGCCATAGGCGCTGTCGATGCCTAGCCGTTATGAAGTGCAGCGAAAGGCGGCACTGTAACGATGAGAAAAATCAAAAGTCACACTCATATCCCCCTTGTTGGAGGAACCGGTCTCAATGTGCACAAAGACCGGCTTCCTGCTGGGCACGCTGATCGAATAAACCGAGGTGCTTCGCATGGCACCTTCGCCGTCCTTGCAGCCATCGCGAACCTGTTTAATCATCGCGCCGTTGCCAAAATATTTGACGAGTGCGCCAGGGTTGAAACTCTTGCCATCTCCACCGACACTGATACCCGTCACCCCCTCGCGCGGCCCTCGGGCCAACACACTGGCGGGCCCGATGCCGTTTACCGACACTTCCCCAATGCGCATGAAGCCTTTGGGATCCATCGGGGCGCCAGAGCGCAGACTGGCGTCCCGCCATTTGAATCCGGAAATCTGGTCAAAACCCTTCCAATCCGCGAGGGCTTGCCTGGATTCGACCGGCAGCGCAAAGGCTTGCAGCATGTCGCCGAGAGTCGCCGCCTGTGCCGGCGCGACCATTCCCACACACAGCGAAGCGCCCTGAACCACCTGCGCCAACCAGTCACGTAGCTTACGCCCGAGCGTCGGCGACGCTGGGCCGTCAGAAGTTTCAATATTCCGCACATGAAGGTTTGTCATGAATCCTCCCCATACTTAAACGACCAACTCCGTTTATCCAGGCCCCGTGAAGGTGACTTGCGACAAACTTGAAAGACTTGGTTGAAACGCCCGACAATACGCGAATCGTCTCACACCGTCGACACAAGACTCCCCAACATGCTCAAGAAGTTTGGTTTTGGCCGCGACACTTCGCCTGTCAAAGCCGCGCCAGCCCCGGCGACCGACCTTGTCGCAACGGCACAGCAACTGCGCAAACACCGCGAAATGGTCCGCGTTGCGGTCAAAGGCACGCTGAACCAGCACGGCATGGGCGCCACATGGGTGGGCTGCGAAGTCAACCCGCTGCACCTTCAGCCTCAGCCGGGCGGCGCCGCAGACGCCATGTTGATCCGCCTGATCATTCAAGTGTGGCGCGAAGACTTGCTGCGCTACCTGCCGGCCCTGCAGAAAAAAATCCTGGCGTCTCTGGACGCCGTTGAACCGGGTATCGACCACAGCCACCACCGGGTGAGCTGGGAGTTTGCGCCAGACTGCGGCTGTACCGTGCTCGATTTGCCACCCGCGGCCAGCTGGAGCGGCAACCGGGGAGCTTCCGACAAAACCGGCGCGCCGATGACCGTCAAACGGCGTTTTGACCTGCCCCCGTCGGATTTCGACCAGGCGCGGGACGAGCGGGACGACATCCCGTCCACCTTTGCCGCGACCCAGACCGGTTTTTTGAACACGGACCTGAGTGCCTTGCCCAAAAACCGCAAATGAGTGGCTGCAGGTGTTGCCTTTGCGCAAATCCTGCACCATCTTGGTGATGTTATCAAAAACGATAGCGCCTGACTGCTAAAATTCAAGGCTTGGCGCTTGACATGGCGCATGCGACCGGCTGAACGCAACCACAAAGGCAAACATGTTCAAAATCTTTGGTTTCGGCCGCTCCCGGCCCGAGTCTGCCCCAGCGGCGAAGCCCGCCTCCGACCAGGGCGCCACGACACGCCAGCACACCGACATTCAGCGCGAACTGGTACGTGTGGTGCTCAAGGACACGTTGCGCCTGCACGGCGTGCCCGGTGCCTGGCTGGGCTGTGAGGTGACGGCGCTTTCCGGCCGTGCACGCGGCGAAGACATTCTCGTGCGCCTGGTGGTGCTCACCTGGAATGAGTCGCTGCTGAAGTACCTGCCCGTTTTGCAGCAGCAGTTGATCGTCGGGCTGGACCGGTTTGAGCCGTCCATTGACCATTCCAAATACGTGGTGTCGTGGCAATTTGCCCCCGACTGCGGGTGCCCGCACACCCAAATGCCCGATGCCAAAACCTGGGGCATGGACCCCATGCCTGCGGCGCCGCCATCGATCGTGGACTGGGACGGCGACGCAAAAACCGGCGCCCCGGCGCCGTCTTCACCGCCCAAACCCAAGTTCGATCTGCCGGCTTCCGCGCTGGACCGCACACCGCCGCCGTTTGCCGCCACCGAGCCCAGTCCGCTGGCGCCGGCCGCTGTGGCGCCGGCCAAGTTTGACCTGCCGCGCTCCGAGAAAGACGCCATGCCGTCCAATTTCGCGCCGACCGAGCCTGGACATTTGCGCTGAGCCTTGCGTTAACGCTTCGCGATCGGCATTGGCGCAATTGTTAACACCCATGTTAACAATTATCTGATTTTCCGGTCATTTTTCAATTTTTTGAACTTTTTTGGCACTTAAGTCACGAATTTATTTAATTGTTTGCTATATTTTTAATAGCAAATAGAATGGATGCCTGAGGCCATCAGCGATATGGTTTGCGTTGACCGGTTTGGCCACGAGACACATCCCCATCTTCACTCAGCCACGAAAGGCAAAACCATGCGCGTCAAAGGCAAATCCATCATCGTCACGGGTTCTGGTGGCGGCATTGGCGAAGGCATCGCCAAACGGCTCGCAGCCGAAGGCGCGCAGGTCATCGTGAACGACATCAACCCGAAAAGCGGCCAGGATGTGGCGGCGCAAATCGTCGCGGCAGGCGGCGTGGCCTCATTCTTCGCCGCGGATGTGACGCAATCGGGCGACGTCAAGGCGCTGGTGGCTGCGGCTGTCACGCGGTACGGCAAACTCGACGTGATGGTCAACAACGCCGGCTGGACCCACCGAAACCGCCCGGCGCTGGAGGTGCCGGAGGACGAGTTTGACAAGTGTTACGCCGTCAACATGAAAAGCATCTACCTTTCGACGGTCCATGCGGTTCCGGCGTTTCGCGCCAACAAAGGCGACCAGCGCGGCGGCGCGATGATCAACATCGCCTCCACCGCCGGCGTGCGCCCGCGCCCGGGCCTGACCTGGTACAACGGCTCCAAGGGCGCGGTGATCACCACCTCGAAATCCCTCGCGGCCGAATTCGGTCCCGAGAACATCCGCGTCAACTGCATCAACCCGGTGTTCAACCCGAGCACCGGCCTGGGACCCGAATTCGCCGGCGGCCCGCTCACAGAGGAAGTGCTCGCCAAGTTCCGCGCCAGCATTCCGCTGGGGCGTTTCTCCACCGCGCTGGATGTCGCCAATGCCGCCCTGTACCTGGCCAGCGACGAGGCGGCCTTCATCAGCGGGGTGTGCATCGAGGTCGATGGCGCCCGCTGCGTTTAGGCTGTGACTGGAACAGGGTCAATGCTCCAGGTGCAGGCCCGTTGCACAATAGCACCATGACCGACAACGCCGCCATCCGCCCTGCCCGTGTGATCCCGCTGGTTGACCAGCGCATCGCCGAATTGAGTGTGCCCGGCCTCCAACTACCCAGCACGACCGTCATCGCCAATGGCCTGCTCGCCGACGCGCTGGGCCGCCCCTTGCGCGACCTGCGAATCAGCGTTACCGACCGTTGCAACTTCCGCTGCAATTACTGCATGCCCAAGGAAGTGTTTGACAAGAACTACGCCTACCTGCCCCATTCGTCGTTGCTGTCGTTTGAGGAGATGACGCGCATCGCCCGCCTCTTTGCCGCACATGGCGTGCAGAAGATTCGCCTCACCGGTGGCGAGCCGCTCTTGCGCAAAAACATTGAAGTACTGATCGAGCAACTCGCGCAATTGCGCACGGTCGAGGGCAAGCCGCTGGACCTGACGCTCACCACCAATGGCTCGCTGCTCAAACGCAAGGCCAAAGCCCTCAAGGTGGCCGGGCTGAACCGTGTGACCGTGAGCCTGGATGGGCTCGATGACGCGGTGTTTCGCCGCATGAACGATGTCGATTTCCCGGTGGCTGACGTGCTTGAGGGCATAGAAGCCGCGCGCGAGGCCGGTCTGGGCCTGGACGCCCAGGGCCAGCTCACTGGCTTGAAAGTCAACATGGTCGTGAAACGCGGAACCAATGACCAGGAGATCTTGCCGATGGCGCGCCATTTCAAAGGCACGGGCATCACACTGCGTTTCATCGAGTACATGGACGTGGGCGCCACCAATGGCTGGCGCATGGACGAGGTGTTGCCCTCGGCCGACGTGGTGGCGCGGATCAACGCGCAACTGCCGCTGGTTCAGCTCGACCCATCCGCCCCCGGCGAGACTGCCGAGCGCTGGGGCTATGCGGACAGCTTCGGTTTACCAGACCGTGCACAAGGCGAAATCGGTGTGATCAGCAGCGTCACCCAGGCCTTTTGCAGCGACTGCAACCGCGCGCGGCTCTCCACCGAAGGCAAGTTGTACCTGTGCCTCTTCGCAAGCCAGGGGCATGACCTGCGCGCGTTGCTGCGCACCGGCGCGAGTGACACCACCATTGAATCGGCCATCGGGCACATCTGGGGTGGGCGGGAAGACCGCTATTCGGAATTGCGGAGTTTGTCGGCTCCAGATGTTTCCGGTGGCGCAAGGCGCGTAGAAATGAGTTACATCGGCGGATGACCCATTTATCTGATATCACCGCGATGATCCTGGCGGGCGGGCGAGGCTCGCGCATGGGCGGCGCCGACAAGGGCTTGCAGAATTTCAACGGCACGCCGCTGGCGCTTCACACCATGATGCGCCTGAACATCCAGAGCGGCGGACCACTGGGCGGTGTGATGATCAACGCCAACCGCAACCTGGCGGCCTACGAGTCCTTCGGCGCGCCGGTGTGGCCAGACGTGGTCGGCGAGTTCGCAGGGCCGCTGGCCGGCATGTTGACAGGGCTCGAGCGCTGCGAGACGCCACTCCTGATGACGGTGCCGTGCGACACGCCGCTGTTCCCGCTGGACATGATCGAGCGCCTGCTGGACGCCCTGAACCGCAACAACGCCGACATCGCGATGGTTGCCGCACCCGAATCCGACGGCCAAGGCGCTGCCAAAACCCGCCCGCAGCCGGTGTTTTCACTGATGAAAATCGAATTGATGGAGAGCCTCGCGGCCTTCATCGACAAGGGCGGCCGCAAGATCGACGCCTGGACGGCCCTGCACACCACGGTGCTGGTGCCATTTGATTTGCCCGCCGACAACCCGCGCGCGTTTTTCAACGCCAACACGCTGGCTGAACTGCAGTCGCTCGAGAACGTTTAAGCGCTTGGGGCGCAGGCTTGATTCGATGAAGACGCTGGACCAGATCGCCGCGCAAATGCAGGGCTACGACGCGCAGGCGCTCAGCGCCGCATCGGTGAACGATTTTCTGGCGCGCATGGTCGAGCCGGTCACTGAATCCGAATCCGTGCCGCTCTTTGACGCGCTGGGCCGCGTGCTCGCCCAAGACCTCATCTCGCCCGTCAACGTGCCGCCACACGACAACTCGGCCATGGATGGATTTGCCTTTGATGGCGCACAACTGGCGGCCGGGCAGGCGCTGCGGCTCACAGTCGTGGGCACGGCCTTCGCCGGCAAAGCCTGGCGTGAACCGGTGGGCAGCGGCGAATGCCTGAAGATCATGACGGGTGCCGTCATGCCGCCGGAGCTCGACACCGTGGTACCGCAGGAAATGGCTGCTGTTGACGGCACAGCGGTCACCATCCCTGCAGGGCGCGTCCAGCCTGGCGACAACCGCCGCGCCATGGGCGAAGACATCCGGCAAGGCCAGGCAGCGCTTCAAAAAGGCGAGCGGCTGTCGCCCGCTGCATTGGGCCTGGTGGCCAGCCTCGGGCTGGCAGAGGTGCAGGTGTGGCGGCCATTGAAGGTCGCCTATTTTTCAACCGGCGACGAGATTCTCTCGTTGGGCGAGGCGACGCGCGAAGGCGCGGTGTACGACAGCAACCGCTATTGCGTTTTTGGCCTGCTCAACCGTTTGGGTGTGCAAATGATCGACATGGGCGTCGTGCGGGATGAGCCCGAGTTGCTCAAGGCCGCGTTCCAGCGGGCTGCCGCGCAGGCCGACGCCATCATCACCAGCGGTGGCGTGAGTGTGGGCGAAGCGGACCACACCCGAGACATGATGAAGCAGTTGGCGGGCAGCGCCGGCGGTGTTGCGTTCTGGCGCATCGCCATGCGGCCGGGGCGGCCCATGGCGGTTGGGCGCATTCAGAAGCCCGGCAGCAGCGATGCAGCGGTGCTGTTCGGCCTGCCAGGAAATCCGGTGGCCGTCATGGTGACCTTTCTTGCGTTTGTACGCCCTGCCCTGCTGCAGATGATGGGTGCGCGAGCGGCACCCTTGCCGTTTCTGAAGGCCAGCAGCCAGGAGGCGATCCGCAAGAAGCCCGGCCGTACGGAATACCAACGCGGCATCGTCAGCACCGGGCCAGACGGCGCACTGCAGGTCAAAATCACCGGCAACCAGGGCTCGGGCGTGTTGAGCTCGATGACACAGGCCAACGGTTTGATCGTGCTGCACCACGACCAGGGCAATGTGGCGCCGGGCGATGCAGTGGATGTGATGATGTTTGACGGCGTGATTTAAAACACAAGGAGACTCGGGATGGCCAAGGATTTCGACACCATGGAAGACAGCAACCGGTCGCCCAACGCGACGATCCACGAAGTGATTGATGCCGCGCGTCGCACCCTGCTCAAGGGCGGTGCAGCGATGTCAATGGTATCGCTGGCGTCGGTGATGGCGCCGCTTGCCGGCTGTGCGGCCGTGGCCTCAGGTGGCCCAAAGCTTGGCTTCAAGGGTATTCCCATCGGTATGGGCGACGCGCTGGTGGTGCCAGAGGGTTATGTGGCAACGGCACTCGCACAGTGGGGCGAGCCCATCGGGGTGGCAGGCAATATGCCGGCTTTCAGGACCGACGGCTCCAATACCGCAGCCGACCAGGCCGTGCAGATGGGCATGCACCATGACGGGCTGGAGTATTTCCCCCTTGACGGCTCGCGCCGGGGACTGATCGCCATCAACCACGAATACACCGACGACGGTTTGCTGCACGTGGGCGGCTTTGCCAACATGAACGCCGAGAAGGTCCTCAAGTCTCAAAACGCGCACGGCCTCGCGGTGTTTGAGGTTGAACTCAAAGGCGGCAAATGGGACATGGTGCGGCCTTCGCGTTACGCGCGGCGATTTCCGATGAGCGCGCCGTTCACCGTGACGGGCCCGGCGGCGGGGCACGCCATGATGCGCACTGCGGCGGACCCGGCCGGTCGCACGGTGCTGGGCACCTTGAACAACTGTGCCAGCAGCCAGACGCCATGGGGCACGTATTTGTCTGGCGAAGAAAACTGGGCCTTCTATTTTGGCGGCGCCGACACACCCACGCCGCACCAGCGCCGCTGGGGCGCACGCAAAGACGGCGCCTACCAATGGGAAAAATTCGATCCACGCTTCGATTTGAAACAGAACCCCAATGAATTCAACCGTTTTGGCTGGGTGGTGGAAGTGGACCCGATGGACCCGGCCAGCACGCCCGTCAAACGCACAGCGCTGGGTCGTGCGGCACACGAGGGCGCCTGGGTCGGCGTGACCAAGGATGGCCGCGCCGTCGTCTATTCCGGTGAAGACGCCCGGTTTGAATACATCTACAAATTCGTCAGCCGCGACAAGATTGCCCCTGGCGGCGGCGGGCTGACCAAAGCGCAGGCCAACAAAGACCTGCTGGACCACGGCACGCTGTTCGTTGCGCGGTTCGACGCCGACGGCTCCGGTCGCTGGCTACCGTTGACGCAGGGTCAAGGACCGCTAACGGCGGCCAACGGTTTCGCCGACCAGGGTGAGGTGCTCATCAAGGCGCGCCAGGCCAGCGACATTCTGGGCGCCACCAAAATGGACCGCCCCGAGTGGCTGGCGATCGACCCCATCAACGGCTGGGTCTATTGCACCCTCACCAACAACAGTTCACGTGGTCAGCCCAACCAGCCGGGTGTGGACGCGGCCAACCCACGCGCCAACAACAGCATGGGGCAGATCATCCGCTGGAAAGACGATGCCGATTTTGATGGCGGCGGTTTCAAGTGGAATTTGCTGGTGCTCGCCGGAGACCCGGGTAATACACGCGCCGAAGCCAAAGGCAACATCAAGGGCGATATTTACGGCTGCCCGGACGGCATCGCCTTTGATGCGCGCGGCGTCTTGTGGATCCAGACCGACGCCCACGCCACGCAAATGTACAAAGGCGAATTCGAACGCATCGGCAACAACCAGATGCTGGCCTGCGACCCGGCCACCGGCGAAACACGGCGCTTCCTGACCGGCCCTACCAACTGCGAGGTCACCGGCTGCTCCTTCACGCCCGATGGCACCACGGTCTTCATCAGCATCCAGCATCCGGGAGAGACACCGTCGGATCGCAGCGACCCGAAGGAACCGGCCAAATACTCCAATTGGCCGGACTTCACCCCGGGAGGGCGACCGCGCTCATCCATGGTTGCAATCCGCCGGCGCGATGGCGGCGTGATCGGAACCTGAGCTCAGGCTTTAGGCTGCTTCACTCCACGGCTGCCGCGGCCACCGGCAGCGGCGCTGCGACATCCTCTTGGGCCTTCTCTTTCCTGGCGCCCGGCGCAAACTTGCGGGCCAGCAGCGTATACATGGTTGGAACCACAAAAATGGTGAGCAGGGTTCCCAAACTCATGCCGCCCACAATGACCCATCCAATCTGCTTGCGGCTCTCGGCGCCAGCGCCACTGGCCAGCGCCAGAGGCAACGCCCCGAGTACCATCGCGCCCGTCGTCATCATGATCGGGCGCAGCCGTTGTGTGGCGGACTTCTTGATGGCAGCGACGGTATCGAGCCCCTGTTCGCGCAGCTGGTTGGCGAATTCCACAATCAAAATGCCATGTTTGGTGATCAGCCCGACCAGCGTGATGAGGCCAATCTGGCTGAACACGTTCAAGGTACCGCCCGACCATTGCAAAGCCAGCAGAGCACCCGCCATCGAAAGCGGCACGCTGAGCATGATCACGAAGGGGTCGACAAAACTTTCAAACTGGGCCGCCAGCACGAGGAAAATGAACAACAGCGCGAGGGCGAACACCAGCGTCAGTGAATCGGACGAGTTCCTGAATTCACGGCTGATGCCGTTGAGGTCGGTCGCGTAGCCGGGCTTGAGCACCGTCTTGGCCGTGTTGTCCAGAAAGGTCAATGCCTCACCCAGTGAATACGTGGGCGACAAATTGGCCGTGATGGTTGCAGAGCGCCTCTGCCCAAAGTGGTTCAACTCGCGCGGCACCACAATTTCACGGATCTTGACGAGCGCCGACAGCGGAATCATCGCGTCATTGCGGCCACGCACAAAGAGTTTTTCGATGTCGTCGGGCGTGTCGCGCCCGGTGGCATTGGTTTGCACGATCACGTCGTACTGCTCGCCTTCCTTCTTGTAACGCGTCACCTTGCGCCCGCCCAGCATGGTCTCGACCGCGCGCGCGATGGCTTCCACCGGCACGCCCATGTCGCCCGCGCGCTCGCGGTCTACCTCGAGCTTGATCTCGGGCTTGTTCAGGCGCAGGTCCGTGTCAACCTGAACAAAACCGGGATTCTTGGCAAGTTCATCCTGGAACTGGCGCACGGTTTGCGCCAGGTTCTGGTAACTGTCCGAGGTGATGATGACGTAGTTGATGGGGCGCTGGGTGAAGCCCTGGCCGAGCGACGGCGGCGTGATCGGGAAGGCTGTGACGCCGGAGAGCCCCGCCACACGCGGCGTCATCTCCCGCGCCATCTCCATGGTTGTCTTTTTGCGTTCTTCCCAGGGCACGGTGCGGAAAAACACATTGCCCTGTGCAACCGTGGGGTTGCCAATATTGCCGAAGGTGCGGTCAATCTCCGGATAACTCTCTCCGACCCGCTCAATGGCCCGTGCGTACCGGTTGGTGTATTCCAGCGTCGAGCCGTCAGGTGCGTTGACCTGGGCGAGGATCACGCCCCGGTCTTCAATGGGCGAGAGTTCGCGTTTGATGTCACCCAGCACGGCCCAGCTAACCCATCCGCTGCCCACCATCACCAGGAGCACCAGCCAGCGGTGGCGCAGCGTCCAGTTCAAGAGGCTGCTGTAGCCGCGCGTGACGGCCTGCAGGATGGACTCCATCCCCCGGTCGAAAAAATTCGGATTCGGGTTGTGTTTGAGCAGCAACGACGACAGCATGGGTGAGAGCGTCAGCGCGACCAGGCCCGACACCACCACGGCGCCCGCCAGCGCCAGGGCAAACTCTGTGAAGAGGCGGCCCGTGCGCCCTGGCGCGAACGCCAGCGGCGTGTAGACAGCCACCAGCGTCATGGTCATCGCCAAAATGGCAAAACCGACTTCGCGCGCCCCTTTAATCGCGGCCTGAAACGGCTCCATGCCCTCTTCGATGTGCCGGTAAATGTTCTCCAGCATGACGATGGCGTCGTCGACCACGAGGCCAATGGCCAGCACCAACGCCAGCAGGGTCAAGGTGTTCACACTGAAACCAGCCATGCCCATCAGCGCAAACGCGCCCACCAACGACACCGGAATCGCCAGAAGCGGAATGATCGAAGCCCTGAAGGTGCGCAGGAACACGAAGATCACCAGCGCGACCAGCACCGAGGCTTCCAGAATCGTCGTGTACACGGCCTTGATGGAGCGGTCAATGAAAACCGAGTTGTCATTGGCGACCTCTATTTTTACGCCAGCCGGCACGTCGCGGTTGACCTTGGCCAGGAGGCCGCGCACGCTTTCCGAGAGCTCCAGCGGGTTGGCGGTGGCCTGGCGGATCACGCCAATGCCAATCGCGTCACGCCCGTTCAGGCGCACGCTGCTGCGCTCGTCGGCCGGGCCAACGGCGACACGGGCCACGTCGGCAATGCGCACGGGCAAGCCATTCACATTGCGGATCACGACCTGGCCAAACTCGGCAGGCCGCTGCAAGTCAGTGGCTGCGGTCACGTTGAATTCACGCAGGTTGCTTTCAATGCGGCCTGCGGGCACCTCGAGGTTGGAGCGGCGCAACGCGTCTTCGAGGTCTTGAATGGTGAGTTTGTAGGCCGCCAGTTTGTCCGGGTCGACCCAGATGCGCATGGAGAACTTGCGCTCCCCGGGGACAATGACGTCGGCCACGCCGGTGGCCGTCTGCAGAATTGGCTTGACCAGCAGGTTGGCCATTTCGGACAACTGCAAAGGCGTGTGGGTCTCGGAGGTCAAGGCCAGGAAGATCACGGGAAATGCGTCGGCCTCGACCTTGGCGATCACCGGTTCGTCAATGCCCTGGGGCAGCCGCTGGCGCACGCGGGTCACCTTGTCGCGCACGTCAGCGGCAGCGGCGTCTGCATTGCGGGTCAGGGCAAAACGCACGGAGATCTGGCTGCGCTCGGGGCGGCTGATGGAGGTGATCACGTCCACGCCTTCAATGCCCGCGATGGAGTCCTCCAGAATCTTGGACACCTGGCCCTCGATCACTTCACTGGACGCGCCGGTGAAAAGCGTGTTGACCGAGACCACAGGCTCGTCAATTTTCGGGTACTCGCGCACCGACAGGCGGGTGTAAGACACGGCGCCGACCAGCAAAATCAGCAGCGACAACACCGTGGCAAATACCGGACGGCGAATGGAAGTTTCAGCCAATTGCATGCGAGTCTCCCAAAAATTCAGCGGCTCGGCGTCGCAAGCAGGGCCAACGGCGCAGAGGCCACGCCAGCCGGCGCAGACGCAGCACCCGCCGGCCCGCCCTGTCCACCTGGAGAGCCACCTTGTGAGCCACCTTGTGAGCCACCCTGGGGCGGCCTGGTCAATTCAACCACGCGCAGGGGTGTGCCGTCGCGCTGCAAGCGCTGGTGCCCGGCCACCACCACACTCTGGCCTTCGTCCAGACCGCTGACAATTTCCACCTTGCCGGCGCGCCGGACACCGAGCCGAACCTCCTGGCGCAGAGACACAAATTTGACTTCTTCAGGCAGCTTGGACTTGTCCACCGACGGCACCTGGTCGGGCGTGACCGCCTTGATGACGAATTGCCGCCCACCCTGGGGCACGATGGATTCCTCGGGAACTACCAGGGCCGCGTCGTTGGTGGAAAACACCGTGTTCACGCGCGCGAACATGCCTGGCCTGAGCGGTGCGGGGTTGCCGCCGCCAGCGCCTGGCGCACCGGCGCCGCCCGATCCACGCGGACCGCCAGCACCTGCGCCAGCTGGCCCACGATTCCCGGGCGCACCCGTTGCGCCAGCTGGCGCGCTGCCAGCGGCATTGGCCGCCACGGTTGACGGGTCAATCGCGCAGCCGTCTGCGTCCAGGGAAGGTGGCACGCTGGCGCCGCCCTGTCCACCCGTTCGACCCATTCCTGCACGTCCTGCCTGTGCGCCTGCACCCGCACCGGGCCGGTTACCGGCGCCGGCTTGCGCCCCAGCGGTACCAGGTCTGGGCGCACCAGCAGCGGCCTGGCCACCTGGGCGCCCGCCTGGCGCGCCAGCGTTCGGGCCACCCGCACCGGGTGCGCCCGCCCCCGGCCCGCCCGCGCCAGGCCCCCCGCGACCGCCTTCACGCGCCGGCTCGCCGGCTGAGTTGGGCAAGATGGCGCGAACACCGACGGATCGGCCGTTCACGTCCAGCAGCGGGTCAATCGCCTCGACGCGCGCCTTGAAGGCCCTGCCCGGCAAGGCGTCCAGCGTCAGGTCGACCGATTGCTGAAGCCTGAGCTTGCCCTGAAAACGCTCGGGAAGCCGGAAGTCGACATACATGCTGCCAATGTCTTCCAGGTTGATCAGGTCGGCGCCGTCCTTGACAAAATCGCCGATGTTGACATTGCGGATACCCACCGTGCCGTCAAACGGCGCGAGGATCGCCATGCGCGACAGCCGTGCACAGGAGAGGGCCAGTTGCGCCTCGGCCACCTGCAGGTTGGCGGCGGACTCCTCCAGCACACGCTGCGCCACAAAATTCTGCGCCACCAATTCCTGGTTGCGTTTGAAGTTGGCCTGTGCGATCGACACCTGCGCGCGCGCCTGCTTGATCTCGGCGCGCTGCAACACGTCGTCCAGCTGCACCAGCACCTGGCCCTTGCGCACCCGTTGTCCGTCGGTAAAACCAAGCTGCTTGATGCGCCCGGCCACCTCGGGGCGCAACATCACACTTTGGCGCGAGCGCAGGCTGCCGACCGACTGGGCGTCGTCCTGCAGGGCCATGCGTTCGACTTTCGCCACCTCCACACCGGCCGGGCGCGGCGCAGACGAAGCGGCCGCAGGCGCGGACGCGGTTGCCTGCGGGTTCGCTGCGGCACGGCTCGAGCCACCGATTTCCAGCGGACCTTTGGGTTTGCTCTGGTACCACCAGGCGGCGCCGGAGGCGGCTGCAATGCCAACGGCGGCCGTGACGTAATAGATTGCTTTTGATGCCATGAAAACTTGCTGTGGTGATGGCGCCAGCCCTTTGCGCGGCCGGACAGGGAGTTAATGAATGTATCAGCAGCTTGGCAATCGGGTCTCAGTGGAACTACGCGCAGTGGTATCTGCGCTGCCCGACAAATACCAGCTTTACCGCGCCTTTACAAAGCCGCCCCCGCTGTTGCCCCCGCTGTTGCCCCGCTGTTTCCCCGCTTTTGCCCGCTCAGGGTTTTTGGATCGCGATTTTCAGCGCTGGTTCAACGCCAGTGCCACGCCCCGGTTGGCCAGGCTGTCGGCGCGCTCGTTGCCGGGGTCACCCGCGTGACCCTTCACCCAGCGCCACTGGATGACGTGGCCCGAGCTGGCCACCACTTCGTCCAGCCGCTGCCACAGGTCCACGTTTTTCACCGGCTGTTTGGCCGCCGTGCGCCAGCCGCGCGCTTTCCAGCCGGCGATCCACTCGGTGATGCCCTTGCGCACGTATTCGCTGTCGAGGTACAGCGTGACCTGGCAGGGCTTTTTGAGCGCGAGCAAGGCCTCGATGACCGCCGTGAGTTCCATGCGGTTGTTGGTGGTGTTCAACTCGCCGCCGAAAATCTCTTTTTCAGTTTCACCATGGAGCAACAACGCGCCCCAGCCGCCAGGGCCGGGGTTGCCTTTGCAGGCGCCATCGGTGTAAATCTCGACGGGTTTCATCGGGCGACTGGCTCACACAGTGGTGCAGGGCAAATGGGTTTGGGCATGGAGGAGACTGAAAAACAAGGCCCAGCCAAGCCGGGAAGCTGCGGAGTCTATCAGCCGACCATTGGGCAAAAAACGGTTGGGTCAAAGCCCGATGGCCCAAGCCGTCTATCGTACCCAAATTGGGGTTTATTGACGTCAAAATGACCGATTTCGTCTGTTTTAATGACGAAATCAGGCCTGAAGTCACGAATAATATAGATTTATTGCTATCTTATTAGTAGCAATAGCCATATCAAGCCGGTTGCGGCAAACCCAGCAAGCGCATGGCGTTTTGCTTCAGGATCAGCGGCTTGACGTCGTCCTTGAAGCCCGCGACTTCAAAGTCGGCCATCCAGCGGTCCGGGGTGATCAGCGGGTAGTCACTGCCAAACAAAATGCGGTCTTTCAACAGCGTATTGGCGTACTGGATGAGTTGCGGTGCGAAGTATTTAGGGCTCCAGCCGGAGAGGTCAATCCAGATGTTGGGTTTGTGCAGCGCCAGCGAAATGGCTTCGTCCTGCCACGGCCAACTCGGGTGCGCGACGACGATCTGCATGTCCGGGAACGCAATCGCCACGTCTTCGAGCAGCATCGGGTTGGAGTTCTGCAAACGCAGGCCACCGCCGCAGCGCATGCCACTGCCAATGCCGCTGTGACCGCTGTGAAAGATGGCCGGGAGCTTGTACTCGTTGATCACCTCGTAAATCGGCCAGGCCATCTTGTCGGCCGGCAAAAAGCCCTGCACCGTCGGGTGGAACTTGAACCCCTTCACGTTGTGGCTTTCCACCAATCGGCGCGCCTCACGCCCGCCCATCTTGCCTTTGTGCGGGTCGATGCTGCCAAAGGCAATCATGATGTCGCTGTTGGCGGCCGCCGCGTCGGCAATCTCTTCGTTGGTGATGCGGGCGCGGCCCATCTGGCTTTCGGCGTCCACCGTGAAATTGACAAAGCCGATTTTCTTCTCACGGTAATAGGCAATCGTCTCGTCCATGGTCGGACGTTTGCTGTTGCGAAAGTATTTGTCGGCGGCGCGGTCGTACTCTTCGCCGTAGTTGTCAAACGGGTTGCGGCACGACACCTCCAGGTGCGTGTGGGTGTCAATGGCGATGAGGTTTTGGGTGTCCATGGGTGGCGCTCCTTTTCAACGAGAGTCTAGCGCAGCGCGCAAACGAAACGATGGCTCAAGCCCTCCCCTGCACGCTTTGCGAATCGCCAGCCCTCGGCTGGATTTGCCCTCAGTCGAAAAACAACTCATGCGCCACCGAAATCGCGGCCAGCCGTTGCCGTATGGTTGACCGGACGGCCTCAGACTGCTCCCCTGAAACCCGAATGACCGCAACGAGGGCGCCGGGCCGTTCTTCCCCGTTCACGCGAATGGCCCGCCCCGGCGCTGCGCCCTCCAGCATCTCGGCAAGCTTCATTTCGATGGCCCTCAGACGCAGCGCTGGCTTGAACACCTTGCCCACGGCGGTCATCGGCATCGTGTCAATGAGGGTCACGCGTTTGGGCACCGCGGGGCGTTCGTACACCTTGGGTGCAATGTCATCGAGCAAGGACTGTGAATTGACGGCCATGCCCGGTTTGAGCATGACAAACGCCACTGGCAGCTCACCCGCATAGGCGTCTGGTTCCGCGACCACAGCACACAGTGCGACGGCCGGATGCGCCAGGAACGCGTCCTCAACCAGGGCCGGGTCGATATTGTGCGAACCGCGGATGATCACGTCCTTGGCCCGGCCAGTAATGTGCAGGCGACCCTGCGCATCGATGTGCCCGAGGTCGCCAGAAATCAGCCAGTGCCCACCTGCCTGCGCACCGGGCAGCGCGTCGGGCAGCAATTCAAACATGCCTTTATTGCGTTGCGGGTCGCTGTAGCCCGGGCTGACGTGCGGGCCGCGGATCACCACCATGCCGGTTGCGCCCGTGGGGCAGGGTTCGTCGAATACCGGCGCACCCTCACGCCAGCCGACCACACGCACCTGCGTGAAGGGCAGGCGCAATCCAACCGAGCCTGGCACACGCGGGCTCGCCGAGGGCTCGATGCACACCAGCCCTGCGCTTTCGGTCATGCCCAGGATGTTGCGCACCGGTATGCCCATATGGCGCTCGAACTGCGCGGCCAGTTCGCCCGGCAGCGGCGAGCCACCGGTGTAGGCGACTTTGACCGACGAAACGTCGGCGTCCACCGGAAGATTCAGCAGCGTCGTGAGCACCGTCGGCACGCAGGCCAGTGCGGTGACTTGTTCGCGCTCACAAAACTTCCAGTAATTCTTGACAAACGCCGCGTTGCGCATGCCGCCCAGTGTTGGCAGGATTTGTGTGCCGCCGACTGACAACACCGACAAGCCGTAGACGAATGCCCCGGCCACGTGAAACAGCGGGAACCCGTTGACCTCAACGGTGTTTTCGTCAAATCCGTAAAACAGCGGTGCCAGGGTGCTGGTGTGCACCTCATTGCCGTGGGTGAGCAACGCGAGTTTGGGTGCGCCGGTGGTGCCCCCCGTGTGGAAGCAGGCCGCAATGCGGTCCGCGGACGCGCCAGCATTCTGCCCGTTTGATGCGTCCAACCGAGCATCAATTTCGAAGGCTTGGCGCGCCAATTCATCCTGAAACACGGCCACACCCGGGGCGTCCATCGCCGCATCGACAGTGGCGCGAATTTGGAGCACAGGCAAATCTCGCAAGGCCCTGACGTTCTCGACGGTGGGCCACAGGTTCAGTTCGTCGTTGGGCCCAAGCGCGACCAGAATTTTGGCTTTGGACGCGTCCAGCAGGCTGGCAATGTGGTCGGGTTGCAGCAGGTAGTTGATCGGGCAGGCACGGCCTGCCACCTGGGCGCCCCACAGTGCATAGTGCGTTTCAGGGATATTGGGCGCCAGGATCGCCACAGCATCATCCGGGCCCACACCCAATGCGCCAAACAGATTGGCAGCGCGGTTGATATTGGCAAGCAGTTCCGAGTAGGCAACCCGCCGGGCGGGCGTGGCCACATCGCCATTGGGCAAATACCGAAAAGCGTCGCGGCCAGGAAAGCGCCGCGCGGCGTTGGCAATCAGCGCGTAGGTCGAACTCTCGCAGACGACTGACGCATAAGGCTGCGCCTCAATCGCCTCGACGTCTGCGAGGGTTTGGATGCTGACCATGAACTTGGGCCTGGCACATGATTCCCAGGCTTGAATCAATCGGTGCCAAAGCGCTTACCTGGGCTTCATCATTTTCTTGATTTCTTCCATGTGTTCACCCGCCCGCTTGGTGATGCTGGCCATGGAATCGGCCTGGGCCTTGCTGGCCATATCGGCCAGGTCTTTGACATCGGCAACCGCTTTGGCATAGGCCTTTTTCACAATTTCAGCCTGTTTGGCGGGGTCGCCCGCGCTGCCCGTCAGGTTTTTGGTCGTCGCCTGGATCTCCTGCATGGCCGACGTGAGCATCTCGGCCTGTTTGCGGCCCATGGCTTGCAGGGCTTCGATCGCTGCCTTGTTGGATTCGACCACGGCTTCGATGTCTTTACGCCTGGCTTCAATGATGGCGGTCATGTCCACGCCGGGGACCTTGAACTTCTCAAGCATTTTGGTCACGTCGCCAAAGGGATTTTGCGGGGTGTTGGCCATGGTATTTTCCTTAAGTTCTGGAGG
This sequence comes from Rhodoferax sp., assembly GCA_031397915.1. Lineage (GTDB taxonomy): Bacteria > Pseudomonadota > Gammaproteobacteria > Burkholderiales > Burkholderiaceae_C > JANYCG01. The sequence goes on from JANNMM010000257.1 coordinate 19,274, forward strand.
TGTTGACTGTAGCCAGAATTGCGTCTTCAGGTGCGTGTTTCATAAACGCCCAGCTTTTTGTGCAACGGCGTTTCGTCGGCGACGAACAAAAAGGCCGGTTGGGCGCTGGAGGGGTTGGTCAGCCGGATGGGCGTGTAACCCGGCGCGCAACAGGTGTCTGCCTCCACCATCTGGAAGGTTTTTTGTTCAATTTTCACGGTGGCCGCGCCTTCGATGACGTGAAACACGGTGGCCGGGCTGCGCGCTGGCAATTGCAGCGTCTGGCCGGGGCGCAACATCATGGCGTAAAAACCGAGGATGTTCTCGGCGTGGTCGCCCGTTTCGGGGTTGCTGTAGGTGACCTGGACACATTCCAGATCAGGCTGGTCCAGCGCGAGCGATTCCAGCGCGGCGCGGGCGTCCACCCAGGGGTAACGCAACATCGGGTAGGCATTGCCGAATCGTCCGGACAGGCGCTCAAACACCGGCGTGGGCACCAGGCCGCCCCGCGCATAGCGTTTTTCGCCATGGTCAGCGCGCGGCGTCTGGCGGCCGCTGTCGACGTGGTAACTGGCCTCCATGTAATACACCAGCGGCAGGTCCAGCACGTCGAGCCAGATCACGGGCTGGTCACCATCGTGCCCGTGTTCGTGCCACAGGCCGGTGGGCGTGAGGATCAAATCGCCGCGCAGCATCGGGCATTTTTCGCCTTCCACCGTGCTCCACGCGCCCTCACCTTCGACCACCATGCGCACCGCGTTGGGCGTGTGCCGGTGCGAGGGGGCCCATTCGCCGGGCAACAGCAACTGCATGCCCAAGTACATCGCGGCGCTGGCTTGCATTTTCTCCAGCGTATGGCCGGGGTTGGCCAGCACCAGCACGCGGCGTTCGGCCTTTTCGATGGGCGTGAGTTGGCCCGCTTTGAGCAACAAGGGCCGAATCGAGGCATACGGCCAGTGCGTGGCTTGCGTAGCCGGGCGCGGCTTTTCAGGCGGCAACACAGCCCGCAGGTTGGGCCACAGGGGCACCAGGTTCAGGCTCTTGAGCTCTGCTACGTAATCAGCGGGCAAGTCTTCCAGGCGGCCAAGTTCGGTCATGAGAGGAATCCGTCGGTCAAGGTACTGAATTGTTGCTGAAAAGGTGGTTCAGGGGGCAAGGCGTTGTGAATCGGTGTCATGCGCTTTGGCATCGCGCATGAAGCCGTCAAAAAACGCCGCAAGCGCCTCGGTTGCGTCCAGCGGCAGGATGTGCGCGATGTATTGGTCGGGCCTCACGACCACCAGGCAGCCCTGATTGCGGTCGATACCGCGTAGGGTGTAGATATTTTGGGTCGCGTTTTGGGCCGGGTTTTGGTTCGGGTTTTGACCGGTATCAGCCAGTGCGCAGAACGCCTTTTCATAGTCGCGCAGCCCATAGCGCCCCTTGTGCGGGAACAGCAACTCGGGCATGTCAGTGATGGTCAATTGGTGGTGGTTTTGCTGAAACACCGCCCGCACATCGAAGACAGCGTCCGGGTCTGCGCCTGCGGGCGTGTAGCGCTGCAAGGGCGATTGCGGGTTATCGATGAGATAGCTGCAAAGCCTGCCGACGGGCGATGCAGACCCGGCGACACCGTCGCCGCTCTGGCCCTGGCCGGCAAAGGCAATCAGGCGCCAGCGGCCGTCCGCTGCAAGGGTCTCGCCCAACTGCATGGTTTTGCCGTCACCCAATCGGACGACCGGCGTGGAGTGAAAGCGTGTGCCGATCAACAGACCATGGGCCAAGTGCTGATGGGTGGATGGCCCCGTCAGCAGCGCAGGTTGGTAAAGCGTTGCGGTGCCGGCTGTATACCGGCCATGCCGCACAAAGTAGCGCTGGACGTCTGCCGGGTCAATACCCGTTTCAGCGCCCTGCGCGTCCTTGTCGGTGCGCGCCGGACCACCCGGTTTCGCCAATGGGGCGCTGAGCATCGCGGCCCATTCGCGGTCGAAGTCGATCAATTCCCTGGCCACCGCCTGGCGCTCGGCTGAGTAGGTGTGCAGCAAACTCGGTGGGCAGCGCCCCCGCAGTACCGCTGCGAGCTTCCAGCCCAGGTTGAAGCTGTCCTGCATGGAGACGTTCATGCCCTGGCCGGCTTTCGGGCTGTGGGTGTGGCAGGCGTCGCCCGCAATGAAAATGCGCGGAAGGCGCGAAGCCATTTCGTGCGGCTCGAGGTCATCAAAACGGTCACACAAGCGCTGGCCAATCTCGTACACCGACCACCAGGCCACTTCTTTCACGTCCAGTTTGTAGGGATGAAAGATGCGTTGGGCCGCGGCAATCAACTGCTCGATGCTGATGTTGCGGGCTGCAACGCGCTCATTCACGGCGAGTTTGTCAAGCTCCACGTAGATGCGCACAAGGTACCCGCCTTCGCGCGGAATCAGCACGATGCTGCCCTCATCGGCAGACTGGATCAGTGACTTGAAACGGATGTCCGGGAAGTCGGTGACCACCAGCACGTCCATCACGCCCCAGGCGTGGTTGGCGGAATCGCCCTTCAGCGCGAGCCCCATGGACTGGCGCACATTGCTCCTTGCGCCATCACACCCCACTACGTAACGTGCGCGAATCGCCTCAACCTGGCCTTCGTGCCCGGCATCCTGCCGCTCGAAGCGGGCCGTGACCGGAAATTCCGACGTGTCACCCGACCCACCTTCCGGCGCGCGCTCAAGCCCCGCCAGGCGGCGCGCATAGTGCGGCACCAGACGCGATGCCGACCTTTGCATGGTCTCGAGGTAGAAGTCGTGGACCCGCGCCTGGTTCAGGATCACATGGGGCATGTGCGAGAGGCCGTCCTCCACGTCCTGTACACGTCCGCTGCGTGCAATGCGGCTGCGGTCGATGCCACGTTCGCTGTCGTCAGCCTTCCAGAAGGTCGTTTCATTGACCCAGTAGGACTCTTTCAGCACACGCTCGGCAAATCCAAAGGCCTCGAACATCTCCATCGTGCGGCAGGCAACACCATCGGCCTGGCCCAGCTGCAGCGGGCCGGGTTTCTGCTCGACGATCACGGTGCGGATATCCGGGAAAGCCGCCAGTTGCGCGGCAAGGGTCAGACCGGCAGGGCCGCAGCCGACGATCAGCACATCGGCCTCGGCCGGAAGCTTGTTTGCACTGGTGTTCGGGCCAGACCCGCCAAGTGCCAGCTTCGGCGCGACCGCGTCCAGCAATCCGGGATCCCCGGTTCGAAATCCGTTCAGATGAAATTGCACCTTGTATTCCTCGTGATTTTTGAAGTGCGCTGACTGTCGCAGGCTTGCACTATTACGTCAAAGCCGAATATCCAATAGTATCTATATTGTTTTTATATAGAGTTCCAAGCAACCCATGGCAAAACTCGACCTTGACTGGCTCAGCGTGTTTGTGGAAATCTACAAAACGCAAAGCGTCTCGCGCGCCGCGCTGGCGCTGGGCATGGAGCAGGCCAGCGCCAGCATCACGTTGAACAAGCTGCGCCACCATTTTGGCGACCCGCTGTTTTGCCGCACCTCCCAAGGCATGGAACCGACGCCTCGTGCGCAGGAGATCTACCCGCAATTGCAGGAAGTCCTGCTGCGCCTTGGCGCCGCGCGTGGGGCGGCTCAGGCTTTTTCGCCGGTCACCGCCAAGCGGGAGTTTCGCGTATGCATGACGGACATCAGCGAAATCGTGCTGTTGCCCACGATCATCAACCATTTGCAGAAAGCCGCACCCCAGGTGGTGCTCGAAGTGGACAAGATTTCAACCGATAGCCGGCGCAGGCTGGAGTCGGGTGACGCCGACCTGGCCGTGGGGTTCACGCCCGATCTGGAAGTGGGCTTTTATCAGCAAGCCCTGTTTGCCCAGGATTTCGTTTGCCTGGCTTCGGCCGAACACCCGCGGGTTCGCGCCAGACTCAGCCGCCAGGCCTTCTGCGCTGAAGCCCACGTTGCGGTAATGGCCTCCGGAACGGGGCACGCCATTGTTGACAAGGTGTTGACCAAGCAAAGGATTGACCGCCGGATTGTGCTGCGTGTACCGAGTTATCTGGGTGTTGCGCGCATCGTTGCACAAACCGAGCTTCTGGTCATTGTGCCCAGGCGCTTTGGAAACGCCCTTGCCTTGCGCGAACGCATACAGGTACTTGAGCCACCCATGCGCTTGCCCTCGTACAAGGTCAAACAACACTGGCACGAGCGCTTCAACCTCGACCCTGGTAGCCAGTGGTTGCGCCAGACGCTAGTGACGCTGTTCGCGGAAGAGTCGCCATTGACCTAGCGCATACGGGTTTGTACTATGAAGGCCGGGTTTGAATTGTCGTAAATTCGTTATTGTTCATAACGTTAATCAGGCCATACTGCACGATGTCACATTACGCTACTACCCCGAGTCTGGACGAGGTTTCCGTCGAACACCGGGGTGCCATTTCCATCGTCCGCCTGACCCGTGAGAAAAAGCGCAACGCCATCAGCGATGGCGTCATGGCTGCCATCGGCCAGCGTTTCGCCGAATTGCCCGAATCCACCAAGGCCGTTGTGATTGACGGCAAAGGCCCCCATTTTTGCGCCGGCCTGGATTTGAGCACCTTGAAGGAAATGGACGCCGTCGAGGGCGTGCACCATTCGCGCTCCTGGCACCGGGTGCTGACCGAGATTGAATTTGGCCGTGTTCCCATCGTGGCCGCCATGCATGGCGCCGTGGTCGGCGGCGGGTTGGAGTTGGCCACCTCCTGCCATATCCGCGTGGCAGACGAGACCACCTTTTTTGCCTTGCCCGAAGGCTCGCGCGGCATTTTTGTGGGCGGCGGTGGCTCCGTGCGCATCACCAAACTGGTGGGCGCCCAAACCGTCATGGACATGATGATGACCGGCCGCGTTTACAAGGCAGCCGAAGGTGTTGCCAAGGGATTCGCGCAATACCTCGTGCCCGAAGGCCAGGCGCTGGCCAAAGCCATTGAACTGGCCGAACGCATTGCCCAAAACGCGCCAATGACCAACTACGCGCTCATGCAGGCCCTGCCGCGCATTGCCGAGCAGACGGCTGACCATGGTTTCCTGATGGAATCCCTGATGTCCGCCGTGGTGCAGTCTGCGCCCGAAGCCAAAGCGCGGGTTCGCGCCTTTCTGGATGGCAGCGGGCCCAAAGTCAGGCCCGATGGCATCAAGAAGGTCTGAGGCCGCCATGAACGCGCCAGCCAAATTCCGCCCCTTCACCTTTGGGGTAACCCGCGCGGCCGTCCGCATGAGTGACGGCATTACATACCTGAATGCCGACCAGGATTTGCAGCCATTTGCACAGCGCATGACCGACCGCCTGATTCACTGGGCCCAGGTGGCACCTGATCGCACCATTTACGCGCGGCGCGACACGGCACTGGGTGGCGCCTGGCGACACCTGAGCTTCAAACAGGCGCTGGAGGCCGCCCGAAACATCGGCCAGGCGCTCCTGGACCGCGGACTGAACGCAGATCGCCCGTTGGCCATCTTGGGCGAAAACAGCCTTGAACACGCCATGCTGGCTTTGGGTGCGATGTACGCCGGCGTTCCCTATTGCGCCGTGTCGCCCGCCTACTCGCTGGTGAGCCAGGACTTCGACAAATTGCGCCACGTGCTGGACACGCTGACACCCGGTTTGGTCTATGCGCCGGATTGGGAACGGTATGGCCGCGCCATTGAAGCGGTGGTGCCGAAGGATACCGAGGTTGTTATCAATTCGATAGCTGCCAACGCAAATTTTTCGAGACCTGTAAGCTCATTTGATTCATTGCTGGCAACAAATCCCGGCGCGGCCGTAGACGCCGCCATGCAGGCCACCGGGCCAGACACCGTTGTCAAGTTCCTCTTCACCAGCGGCTCCACCAAGCTGCCCAAAGCCGTCATCAACACGCAACGCATGATCTGCTCGAACCAGCAGCAGATGTTGCAGTCGATGCCCGCTGTTGCGCATGACCCGCTGGTGCTGGTCGACTGGATGCCGTGGAACCACACGGCCGGCGGCAACCACAACTTTTACATGGTGGTGCACAACGGCGGCACGATGTACATCGACGATGGCAAACCCACGCCTTCGCTGCTCAAGGAAACCCTGCGCAACCTGAGCGAAGTTGCGCCCACTTGGTATTTCAATGTGCCGGTCGGCTTCGAAGCCATTGCCAACGCCATGACGACTGACGCGCAGTTGCGCAGGAATTTTTTGAGCCGGGTGCAACAGCTCTTCTACGCCGGCGCATCGCTGGCGCAACCGATCTGGGACAGCTTGTATGCCAGCGCGGAAGCCGAGTACGGCGAGCGTGTTGTCATGACCGCTGGCCTGGGAATGACCGAGTCCGGCCCGTTTGGCCTTTTCGTCACCACGCCACATTCCAAGGCCGGCGACCTGGGCCTGCCCGCTCCTGCGATGGAGCTCAAACTCGTGCCCATGGGCGACAAGGTCGAGGTGCGCTACCGTGGGCCCAACATCACCCCCGGCTACTGGCGCAATGAAGAGGCCACCAAAGAGTCGTTCGACGAAGAAGGCTACTTCTGCACGGGTGACGCGGTCAAATGGATCGACGACAACGACCACCACCAGGGTTTGCGCTTTGATGGCCGGATCGCCGAAGACTTCAAGCTCAACACGGGCACTTTTGTGAGTGTGGGGCCGCTGCGCAGCAAGATCATCGGCACCGGTTCCCCGTATGTGCAAGACGCCGTCATCACCGGGCTCGATCTCAAGGAAGTCGGCGCAATGTTGTTCCCCACAGTGGCACTGCGCACGCTCAGTGGCCTGGACGCCAGCGCAAGCCTTGCCGAGGTAGCGGCATCCAAACCCGTCATGGACTGGCTGCAGGATCTGGTCAACGTTCTGGACAAAACCTCCACTGGCAGTGCCTCGCGCATTGCACGCGCGCTCATTCTGACCGAGCCACCCAGCATCGACAAGGGCGAAATCACCGACAAAGGCTCCATCAACCAGCGAGCGGTGCTCAAACACCGCGCTGAATTGGTCGCGGCATTGCATGCCGGTAAATCCATGGTTGGGGCTTCCCACCTTGTCACGCCGAAATAATTTATCCATCATTTCATCTGTCCACACTTTTCAGGAGACTCGTTATGCAGCGTCGTGAATTTTCCCAAGCCAGCGTGAGCGCCGCCGTACTGGCCGCTTTGGGCGTCGGTCCGGTCTTTGCCCAGGCCGGTTTGCCGCTGGAACAGGTGAAGTTCTATTTTGGTTTTCCGGCAGGCAGCTCGGGCGATATCGTGGCCCGGCGCGTGGGCGACAAGATTGCCGGCAGCGCTTACGCCAGAAACGGCGCTGTGGTTGAAAACAAACCTGGCGCAGGTGGCCGGATCGCGCTGGATGTGCTCAAGCCCATGCCTGCCGATGGCTCACACCTCGCGCTCACGCCCTATTCCATGTTGTCGCTTTACCCGCACGTCTATACCAAGCTCGGCTACGACGCGTTCAAGGATTTTGTGCCCGTCTCAATGGCCGCCATCATGTACCACGGTTTGGCCGTTGGGCCGATGGTGCCTGCTAGCGTAACCGACGTAAAAAGTTTTCTGGCCTGGTGCAAAGCCAATCCGACCTTGGCCAACTATGGCTCTCCCGGGGCCGGCTCCACGCCGCAGTTCATTGGCGCGCTTCTGGGCATCAATAACGG